>JAUIAZ010000312.1 GCA_030427465.1 Gammaproteobacteria bacterium
CCCCTCCCGCGGCACCGTGCCACTGCAACAGGCATTGGCAGAGAGTCTCGTCACCCCGAAGGATAGCAACAATATCAGCCCGCTCAGAACAGCCATCACTCAGCAGACAGACAGTCTGGAAAGACGTCTGCTCGACGCCGCAGCACAACTGCGATCAGCACAGGCAAACGCAATGCAAAACCGCTCTGGCGATCCTGCTGCGGCCTTTCGACAGCTGCTGGAAGCTGCTATCCGGCAGAGACCTCAGGCAGCAGGCGAGATTCCGTCAGCGACACAGGCCAGAATCACGCCTGCCGCGCCGGCATTAGATGCAGGACAACAACGCCCCCCTGCCACCGCGCCTGACCCGGTTCGCGACATAAAGGGAGCCGCCCTCCTCGGGCTGCTTGAGCAACTCTCGTCCAGTTCCGCATCCGCGAAGAAGGAACCCGCCGATGCTCAATGGCGCGAACTCCTCGAGCGCCTGTCCAGAGAGCTGCCACAGCTGCTGAATCCAATGGACTTCCCTTACCAGATGACACCCGCCCGGAAAAACCGGGAGGCCGCGGCATCCGCACTGGACAACCTCCTGAAAGCACTGGCTCAGATAGTCACGCGCACACATTTCAATCAGCTCAATGCACTACAACAAAGTCTGCCGGCAGCCGGCACCGACAACAATGCTCTTCAGGTCTGGCTGGCAGAAGTACCCATTGCCGGCAAAAAGCTGGAAACCGTACAGACCCGGATTGAAAAGGAAGCACCGCGGGAAACCAGGCAGGAGTCTGAACACAAGATCCGGTGGCGTATCGTGCTGGCCTTCGACTTCGAGGAACTCGGGCCTCTGCAGGCTCGTATGAACTTCCAGGCGGGCTCGGTGTCAGCCTCACTCTGGGCCGAAAAACCTGAGCTGTTGCAGACCCTTAACGCCACCCTGCCTACGTTGAGAGAGGGGCTTCGCAAGTGGGGAATCGAGGTTGGCGAGCTCTCCGTCAACAGCGGTTCGCCGCCGGTTCCCAAAAACCCGATCCAGCGTCAGATTATAGATGAGAGGGCCTGAGCCATGGACTATGAACCGCTTAACCAGGGAGCCATCGCATTGTTCTACGATGGTCGTAGCACGCCCAAAGTCACGGCCAAAGGCGAAAACGAGGTTGCCAGGGAAATTGTCCGGATAGCCCGCGAAGCCGGGGTACCGCTGTACGAAAATGGGGCCCTGCTCGACTCACTCGCCAGTCTGGAACTGGGCGAGGAAATCCCCGAGCTCCTCTACCGGGCCATTGCGGAAGTGATTGCCTACGCCTACCTGGTTCGGGAGAAGGTGCCCGAAGGGTTCCAGACACCCGAGTAACCAGCGTTTGCGAACGGTGACTTTTGTCCTATATTTAGGGTCTTAGGAGGCTTTTTTAAAAGCATTCCGAGATAACAAGAACAAGCGAATCAAGGCGGCTCACAAGAACCGCCAGAGAAGTACGGGGTATCGCGAGTTGGCAAAAAAGTCTGAGGGTCTGGTCAAAAAGAACATCGACAAGATCGGGGATCGGGTTTCTGAAGAGTTGCACAGGGCGACGGAACAGATTCAAACGGTCGTCAATGATTTCTATCAGCAGGCTGAAGGCATTCAGAAGCAGATCAGTGATCCGGTAAAGAAACTGATCAAGGATATTGAAGACGTCCGGGACAAAGAGCTGAAGCGGGTTCAGGACGAGTACCAGCGGGTTATCGGAGAGATTGGCACACTACAGGCTCAGGTGCTTGAGAAGCTTGGCCTGGCCGACAAACTGGGCGCCACCAGCCGGAGTGTCAAAAAGAAAGCTGCCCCGGCGAAGAAAGCCGTGAGGAAAGCCACTTCGGTTAGCAAGGCAAAAGTCCGCAAAAAAAGTCCCGCAAAAAGGCCTGTGCAGACAGGGTCAGACGGAAAGAGCGCCTGACCCTGTCACATTGTCCGTCCTACTTGCGGATACCTTCCACATCCAGCGTCATGTCCACTCGCTGAGAGGCAGGGCCCAGGTCTTTGGGAATCCCGAAATCCTTCAGAGCGAAAGAGGTCGTTCCCCGGAAGCCCTGACGATAGCCGCCCCAGGGATCCTTGCCCCCACCAACATGCTCTGCATCAATCGTAATTTCGCGGGTGACTCCGCGCAGCGTCAGATCGCCGATAACTTTTGCCTTGCCTTCACCGGCGGGCTCAATCCGTTTGCTGACGAATTTCGCCTCGGGGAACTCTTTCACATACAGGAAATCTTCAGATCTCAGGTGCTTGTCCCTTTCCGCGTGATTGGAGTCCACACTGGCCGTATCGATGGTTACCTGAATGGATGAGGCTTCAGGCTTCTCGGGATCATACTCAAAGCTGCCATCGAATGTATTGAAGCGCCCGCTTAGCCAGCTGTAGCCGAGGTGAGGTATCTCGAAACTGATGAAGGCGTGTGCGCCTTCGGTGTCTATGGCATAGCTGTCCGCCTGTGCGGCAGACGCAGCCAGCATAACCGCGCCGGTCATGGCCACTGCGCGGGCCCGAACTCTGGAAATGAGATGCATCGCTTACTCCTTTTTGTAGATAACTGAGTGGGTTGGTGCTCCGAAAATTAACGCTTTTCCTCAGCCGCCCTGCTTACGGGCAGCATCCGGGTAAGTGTGGTGTCACGGTCAATCCAGTGATGTTTGATGGCTGCCAGGGCATGCAAAACCACCAACCCGACCATTGCCCAGGCCAACCATTCGTGCCAGTCCCCGGTCCAATCCTCACGGCCCTTTTCCGGGGCCAGTAAAGCAGGGACTTCAAACCATCCGAAGACACTGACGGCGCGCCCATCTGCCGTCGACATGAGATAACCGGTGAGCGGTATGATGATCAGCAGGCCATACAAGGCCCAATGAGCCAGCGTAGCCAGTGCCCGCTCCCACGGGGCATGCCCTGCTGGCGCTGCCGGTAGCGGGTTGCTCAGACGCCAGGCCAGTCTGAGCACAACCAGCCCAAGTAACAGGATGCCGACACTACGGTGCCAGTCAGGCGCTTTGGTGTACCAGGGGTCGTAATAGGAAAGTTCGACCATATAAAGGCCCAGCCCGAACAGGAAGGCTACGGCCAGAAAAGTCAGCCAATGGAAGAGCATTGCCGCAACGCCATAGCGCCTGTCGCTGTTTCTTAACAAATCTTAACTCCGCATGAAGTCTGACCCAGGCTTTGGCCTGTTTTTTAGGTAAGTTTACTAATACCACAAATAGCGGATCAGGATACATTTACCAAGTAGTCATATTGCCAGAGAGCTGAGAGATGGAAGATCTGTTTGACGAAGATATCGTCATCCCAAGTAACAACTGAGTTTCAACTCAAACCTGCACCAGGCTAGCCAGGGGATAAATGTCATAGCGACAACTTTTCCCCTGCAGGCTGGTGGATGGCCGGATACCCGAAAGATACGGGGCCAGCCTGGGACGCTTGACCACCACCCGACGAGCACCGGAGTCAAGTGCCGGCTGAAGAAGCAAGTCTGCATCCGGATCCTTCCCGACCAAGTCCTGAAAAACCTGCATCGCTTTTTTAACCTGACTTTTTTTCTTGCGACCAGGAAACATCGGATCGAGGTATATCACATCAAAACCCCCGTATTCCGTGCGCGACTGGTTGAACCCGCCATAGTCGAGTGTCAGGCGCTCTTCCCACCCGGCTTCTGGTTCACTGTCCCTGAGCCTTCGCAAACCATCCATCAACAGGAGGTAAACCACCGGATGACGCTCAAGCATCTGCACCCGGCACCCTGCAGAAGCCAGGACCATGGCATCGCCCCCAAGCCCGGCTGTGGCGTCCAGCACTCTCAGAGTGTCTACCCCGCGGCGCAGGCCGACCGCACGGCAAACCATCTCACCGCGCCCACCTCCATGCGCTCTCCGATACCGGGCTGCCGGACCGGCCAGATCCGCCAGCACCGGGCCCGGGGCCTTGTCATGACGTGGAATGATGGAAACGCCATCTCCTGAGAAGTTCAATTCATAAGCCCGCCCTTCACTGCAGGGCCTGCGGTAATCCGACGCTTTCAGGGGGATATCAAGATATCTTGCCCAGGCTGCAGCCTCCGCACTCAGCTCCTGAACCGAGGTAATCCAGAAATCGCAATCCGGCTGATGCTTGCGCCATGAGGTGCCGGCCGGCAGGAGGGGTACAGGCAGATGGGTTTCAGACAAAAATATCGACGCCCACCAGTTCTGAGGTCGAAGTGGTGGCTCCGGAGGCTGTCTGGTTGTAGGCGGCCAGTGCCTGCTGATTATTCAGGGGAAGCTCATTGATTTCCTGCTGACGCCGGAAGCGACTCTGATCGGCAGAGGCCAGGGAC
>JAUIAZ010000025.1 GCA_030427465.1 Gammaproteobacteria bacterium
GGAATAATCCGGTGCTCAAGGCCTTACCCTCCCCGACCATTCTGCCTCTGGCTTCGGTTCACGGGCTCGATACCTTTGTCGAGGTGCTTTTTTCTGAAGCGGCTCTGCAACAGGAAGGCGGGGATGCGGTCATGAACCGGCTGATTGAGGTCATCTTCGTCAATGTCCTGAGACACATCATCGCGGCGGAAGAAGTCCCCCACAGCGCGCTGGCGGCACTGTCTGACAAACACCTTTCCCCAGTGCTGAACTTTATTCGGAACAATCTCCGGGACAATCTGTCTGTGGAACGCCTGGCAGACATTGCGGCCATGTCACGCTCAGCCTTTATTCAGCATTTCAAGAACACGCTGGCCATGGCCCCAGGCGAGTATGTGCAGAACAGCCGTATGGCCGCCGCGAAAAAACTGTTAGCCCGGGATAAACCCATGTCGCTGATCTGTCTGGAGGTGGGGTATGAGGATGCCTCCAGTTTTTCCCGTGCCTTCCGGAAAAACACCGGTATGACCCCCCGGGAATGGAAAAACCTGAATTCCAGTCGCTTCCGCGAACACTAAGCCCGGTCAGGCTTCTCCTCGTCCGGTGCCTGGAACAGCTGAGCCAGTTTATTGCGGCTGATCACACCTTCAAGATTCCCCGTATCGTCTACGACCGGCAGCGGATGAGGGCTCTGAAGTGCTTCAGTCAGTATGGATTCTATCGGGGCACTCTCTTCAACCGAAGCTTCGGAGCTGATGTACTCAGGCACCAGCGGATCACTGACCTTGGCATCCGCGGCCACCGCTTCTTCCAGTTCCTCTTTGAGCACTGAGCCTATGTACCCTTCCTTGGATTCCACAAAGGCAAAATCCACTGAGGCTTTCTTCATGTACTCCAGCGCCGCACCGATGGTGGTTGCTGTAATCCGGTCTCGCGCTGGCTTCATTACCGTCTCCACGGTAAGCGCGCGTGCCCGGTTTACATCCTGGACGAAAGACTCCACATAATCATCTGCCGGTTCCAGGAGGATCTCCCGTGGCGTACCGATCTGAACCACTTCTCCGTCCTTGAGAATGGCTATGCGGTCTCCGATACGCAGCGCTTCGTCGAGATCATGCGTGATAAAAACAATCGTCTTGTGGAGCTTCTCCTGCAACTCAATCATCTGGTCTTGCATCTGACTGCGGATCAGAGGATCCAGCGCTGAGAAGGCCTCATCCATCAGAAGCACTGGTGCATCCGTACACAGGGCCCGCGCCAGGCCCACCCGCTGCTGCTGTCCGCCGGACAGCTGCACCGGATACTGTGTATCATAGCCTTCCAGACCGACGTCCCTGAGCCACTGACGGCCGCGTGCTTCCCGGTCATTCTTGTCCACTCCCTGAGCCTTCAGGCCGAAACAGACATTATCCAGAACCGACATATGTGGCATCAGCCCAAAATGCTGGAAAACCATTGAGACATGTCGGCGCCGGAATTCCTGGAGGGTTTTGGCATTGAGTGACAGAACGTCGGTGCCCTCAATGAGCAGACTGCCCGAGGTCGGTTCGATCAGGCGATTGAAGTGTCGGATGAGCGTGGATTTGCCGGACCCGGACAAACCCATGATCACGAATACCTCGCCCTCCCGGATTTCCATGTTGATGTTCTTGAGGCCAATCGTATGTCCGGTTTCCCGGAACAACTGATCTTTCGAAATGCCTTCCCTGACCTGGGGCAACACCTTTTCGGGTGTGGGACCGAAAACCTTGTAGAGATCTTTGACTTCAATTAGCACGTTGTTTTCACTCACTTCCGGGCCCTCTCAGATGCGCCTGTGAACGCTTGGCATACGCCTGCGACACGCGATCGAAGACGATGGCCAGCAAAACGATGGCGGAGCCATTCAAAAGCCCGAGCGCGAAATACTGGTTGTTGATAGACCGCAGTACCTGCTGCCCCAGACCCGCAACCCCGATCATGGAAGCAATAACCACCATGGCCAGAGCCATCATGATCGTCTGGTTAATACCGGCCATGATATTCGGCATGGCCAGCGGCAACTGCACCTGGAACAGTCGCTGCCAACGGGTCACTCCGTAAGCATCTGCGGCTTCGAGCACCTCCCGGTCCACGAGGCGGATTCCCAGGTTGGTCAGACGGATCACCGGCGGTATGGCGTAGATCACCACCGCGATCAGCCCCGGCACTTTTCCAATGCCAAGCAGCATTACCACCGGAATCAGGTAAACGAAAGCCGGCATGGTCTGCATGACATCCAGTACCGGCGTGGCAAAGGACTGGAAGCGGTTGGAAGTGGCCATGGCGATACCGACCGGCACCCCCAGTGCAATGGCTACCAGGGTGCTGACCGTGATGATACTCAGGGTGCTCATGGTGTCTTCCCACATGCCCAGCAAACCAATCACAATCAGGCTCACCAATACACCAACCGAAAGCTTTCTTGAGCGCGTAGCGGCAAAGGTCAGCCCGACAATCACAGCCAGCACGATCCACCACGGGGTAGAAAGCAGAAGTTTCTCAAAGGCAATGAGAAACTGAAGCAAGGGATCAAAAAATGCCTCGATGGACTCACCGTATTCGCGGGTAAAACCGCGATAGGCGTTATCCAGGGACTTTCGCATTTCCACAAGAGTTTCCCGGCTCAGGGCCGGAAATTCATTCCAGACAGACATAAAGATAACCTGAACAAAAAGGCCATCCGGAGTGGATGGCCTGGTTTAAACACTGAGTCAGTCCGTTAAGGCTTTCTGGATTTTCTGGGCAACCTCGGCATCCACCCAGCTGGTCCAGATGACCTCATTGTTTTTCAGAAAATGCTCAGCGGCAGTTGCCCCATCAGCCTGGTTATCTTCCATCCAGGCCAGCAGGCCGTTCATCTGCTCATTGGTATAGGAACGCTTGCTGATGTAGGCGAAGGCCTCAGGGGCCCGCGTCGCAAATTCTTCAGTCACGACGGACTGCACGGCTGAAGGCGGATACATTGTCGGCTTCGGGTCTGCGCAGTCTGCCTGCGAAATGCAGCCTTCGTAATGGGCTTTATCCACACCGGAACCAAAATCCACCTTCACCATGGCATATTTTCCGAGCACAGCGGTTGGTGCCCAGTAGTAACCAAACCAGCCCTGCTCCCGCTCATAGGCCTTGGCTATGGCGCCGGACAGCGCCGCACCGGAACCCGGATCAACCAGCTTGAAACCGGCCTCTTCCAGCCCGAGCGCGTTGAACAGATTCTGGGAAGTGATCTGACAGTTCCAGCCAGCCGGACATCCCATGAACATACCGGCATCCGGGTCTTCCGGGTGTTTGAACAGATGCGCATTGGCCTTGACGCCTTCAATGGTCGCCAGACTGGGGTCCTGGTCAACCAGATATTTGGGCACCCAGAAGCCTTCTTCCCCGCCATCCGACAGAGAGTTGCCGGCATAGCGCAGGCGCCCTTCTGCCACTCCTTTGTCGAGCGGCTCACGCAAGCCATTGCTCCACAGTTCCGGCGCGATATCCGGCTGGCCCTTTTCAATCATTGAGGTGCCGGTGGGCATGGTATCACCCGCTACAAGTTGCACTTCACATCCGTAACCGTTCTCAAGAACGAACTCGTCCACGTGGGCCATCAAAGCCGCAGAGTTCCAGTTCATTTCAGCAATGGTTACGGAACCGCAAGCTGGCTTGTCAGCAGTCGCCGTTTCAGTAGGTGCCTGGGAAGCGGACTCTGGTGGCGTGGATTCAGAACAGGCAGTCAGAACAGACAAAACACCGACAGCAATGACGGTCTTACGCATATTGGCTCCATGGTTTGTTGGGATGGGTTTCTAAATTTTTATTTATTTACGCTAACATAGCTTGGTCGGACCAGCAAACTCAGCCTTCCAGCTTATCCTGGGTACGGGTTTCAAAATCGCTGGCCTGGTGGCGCTCGCGCAATTGGCCGGCCGGATTTCCCCAGGCCCGGTTGACCATCTTGCCCCGCTGTACAGCCGGCCTCTCGGCAATCTGCCGGGTCCATCGTTGCAGGTGACTGTAGCTTTCCACATCCAGGAACTCACCCGCATCATACAACTTGCCTTGTGCGAGCACGCCGTACCAGGGCCAGATGGCCATATCTGCAATGGTGTAATCCTGCCCCACCATGAACTCGTTATTTGCCAGGTGTTTGTCCAGAACATCCAGCTGGCGTTTGGTTTCCATGGCATAGCGGTTTATCGCATATTCAAGCTTTTCTGGTGCATAGGCATAAAAGTGCCCGAAACCACCGCCCAGGAAGGGCGCGCTTCCCATTTGCCAGAACAGCCAGTTCATGGTCTGTGCGCGCTTTACCGTGTCTTCGGGCAGAAAAAGCCCGAACTGCTCGGCCAGATACACCAGAATCGATCCGCTTTCAAACAGACGCAGGCCATTCTCCCTGTCGAGCAATGCTGGTATTTTTGAATTCGGATTGATGTCCACAAAACCGCTACCGAACTGATCCCCCTCACTGATGTCTATCGGATAGGCATCGTATTCCGCTGCAGAAACCCCCTGCTCCAACAGCTCTTCGAACAGGATCGTTACCTTGACCCCATTCGGTGTAGCCAGCGAGTACAGCTGAAAGCGGTGCGCCCCCTGAGGCAGAACCTTTTCATGCGTCGCACCGGAAACCGGGCGGTTGATACTGCTGAACTTGCCGCCACTGCTCTGATCCCAGGTCCAGACTCGGGGTGGCTGATAGTTTGACTCTGACATATCGGATTTCCTGCTCTGAGGTTGGATGGATCCGCTGAGCGGAACCGGGAGATATAGGGTGAATCCCAGACTAGCGAATCTCCGGGAAAGGCACCAGCCGCTGCTCGGAAAGTTGCACAGACTATTGTCCAGTCTCTGAGCGGGTGATAGTCTTCTGGATGAATTTTTGTTTAAGAAAGTGTCTTCCTTGAACCGCTTCCTGCACCACCTCCTGCTATTTATCCTGGTATGCACTCCGGTGCTAAATACCGTGCAGGCCATGGTGCAGGCTTCGGAAGGCGACCGCATTCTGGTGTGTATCGGTAGCCAGAGCCGCTGGCTGACTCTCGACGAGTTCCGTCAGCTGACCGCCGCCCCCGCTTCCGGTTCTCCCGCCTCCGAATCACCGGCACCCTGTGTCTGGTGCACAGGCCCACATTCGTGCCAGGCGCAAGACCTGGGCCCGCTCCCGGCAACCCTGACTTTCACGCCACTGCAAGCGATCTCTCTGTCTGAAAATTCTTTGCAGACAGACCACCTCCCCCGGACAGCCTTCATCCCACCCGCCAGGGCGCCCCCATCCGCACTCCCGCACGTTCAGTAACAAGCTCAACTTTATAACCGGCAGCGCCTGCGTTGATGCATTGGTATGCCCGTATTGCTGCCGCCAGAACTGTGATCAGGAGTCAAACATGTCTTTCCGCTTGAATACCCGCCGTGTCGTGCGCGCTTCCCTGTGTGCCGGCTTACTCATCAACCTGAGCGCCTGTGGCGGTGGCAGCTCATCTTCTTCGGGCACGGATGTCGGTGCCAATGAAGCCTTCACCCTGAATTTCGCGGCTGAGGCCGGACAAATGGAAGTCAGCTGTCTGGATACTTACCCCGGCTATGGTGAAGATGCCGATACCGCACTGATGTTTGGGGACATCCGCTTCTTTGTCAGCGATCTGACGTTTTATGATGCCCAGGGGGACAGAATCCCAGTCACACTGGACGCCACGCCTTTCCAGTATCAGGATGAGAACGGGGAAGTCAGCCTCGTGGACATTCTGGGCACCACAGGCGGCGTCTGCGAAGAAGTCGCGGAAGCAACTGCCCGCACCAACTCCCGCATTACCGGAACCATTGAGAGTGGCCGGGTTGTGGATCGCGTTGAGTTTGACGTGGGTGTTCCTCCGGCCATGATGCAAGCCATGGTAGCTGCAGGTCCAGTTGAAGATGCGCCCAGCCCGCTGAGTGAGCTGAACTGGTCCTGGGCCGGGGGCTACCGTTATCTGGCCGTTAACTTTGCGGCCATGAACCCGGTTCATACCGCCCAGGTACCCAACAGCGCCTTTCATGTAGGCAGCACAGACTGCGGAGGCAATCTGGCCGCAGGCAAGCTGGCCTTATCAGATCGTGATACCTGTGGTTTCCCCAACATTGCGCGTGTAGCGCTTGATGCGTTCAACCCGGATACCGATACCGTCACCCTGGATATGGATGCCCTCTTCAGTGGTATTCAAAACCCGGATCTGGTCAAGGATGTCTGGGAGCAGCACGGCGGCGACGAAACCGTGTGTATTGATGCCCGCCGCAATGGCGGCTGGTGCGTTGTGGGCCAGAGCTTCGGCCTGCAGTGTCACTCTGGCCAGGCGCAGACCGCCTGCGGCAGCCTCTTCCCGAGCCTGGGCCTGACCCTGGCTACCGGGGCAGCCGATGCAAGCCAGAACAGTGCTTTCCGTAAAGCCAACTGATGGAACAGCACCCGGGGCTTAATGCCCCGGGTAAATTCAGAGGATTTTGTCATGAAACGCATCTTTTTGCCGGGAGCTTTGCTCCTGCCGGTGATGCTTCTCGTTGGCTGCGGTGAATCTGAAACCTCAGTCAACCGCTCGGCGGAACAGGACTCACTGAGGGAGGTGCTCGGCATTCCCGAGCACTTCCCCCTGCCCTACGTACCGGAATTCAATCTACCTACCGAAGAAAAAATTGCTCTGGGCCGACGCCTGTTTTATGAGGAGCGTCTTTCCGCCAATGAAACCCAGAGTTGCGCCAGCTGCCATGAACAGGCGCGCGCTTTCGCTGACGGGGAAACCGTACCCACCGGTTCAAGCGGAGAGCGCCTCACCCGCAACAGCCAAGGGCTGGCCAATGTCGCCTATCACCCGACACTGACCTGGGCCAGCAAGATTTTCACTAACATTGAGAGTCAGTTACATGTTCCCCTGCGTGCCGATAACCCCATCGAACTCGGCATAACGGATGGGGTTCTGGATGAAGTGCTCGATCGCTTCAATGACGCCCCCTTGTATTCCCAACTGTTTGCCAACGCCTTTCCGGAGGCCGAGCCCGGCGTCACCATCAACAAGATCAGCCATGCGCTGGCCAGTTTTGTGCGCACAATGGTTTCAGCAGACAGCGCCTTTGACCGCTGGCTGGCAGGCGATGAACAGGCAATGACCGACCAGCAGAAAGAAGGCTTTGTGCTGTTCAATGGAGAGAAATTCGAGTGTTTCCACTGTCATGGCGGCATCAATTTCAGTGTCAGTTATCGTGACAGCAACAGTGACCCAGGCAGCCTGTCGGTACCGTTTTTCAATAACGGACTTTATAACGTGGGCGGTGATGGCAGTTATCCTCCGAATGACCAGGGGCTCTTTGAACTGACGCAAAACCCCAACCATCGCGGACTGTTCCGGCCGCCAACTCTGCGCAATGTCGCCGTCACTCAGCCCTATATGCACGACGGCAGTATAGAAACCCTGCGGGAAGTGGTTCTGCACTACGCCAGAGGTGGTCGCCGGATCGAAGACGGTCCCCTGGCCGGTGACGGACGCCTGAGTCCTCTGAAGTCCGGACTGGTGCGTGGCTTCTCCGCGACAGAGGAAGAGGTGGATGCAGTCGTCGCCTTCCTCGAGGCACTAACCGATGAAACCTTTCTGACCGCACCCGAATTTTCTGATCCTGAACCCGAGTAGACCATGTCAAAAACAAACCGCATTTTCCTTGCTTTGCTGTCCGCAGTCAGTCTGTTGGCACCCCCCCAAGCCATCGCTCACGGTCAGTATGGTCATGAGTTTCGCACCGGGCTGGAAGCCTCTGCCGCTCTGACCTATCGCAGTGCTGACCTCGCCGAAGAGGTAGATGACTATCGGATCAGTGGCGCACTGATGGGAGGAGAATCCTACCGCGAAGAACAGGGGCTTAACCTTTCTTCTGCGCACCTCACCGGTTTCTACCAGCCGCAGAAAGACATTCAGGTGGCCGCCAGTCTCGCCGTTCACAGTCACGATGATAACTACGAAATAGAACTCGACAAAGCACTCATCAGCTGGCAACCCGCTCTGACAAAGGGCATTTTCCTCATCGAAGCCGGGATGATGTCAACATTGACCACCGATTCCGCCAGCCGGCATGCGGATACAGATCTGGTGGCTGAACCTTCGCTGGTCTCTGATGTTCTATGGGGCCGGCACCACCGGGATCTCGGCTTGCGTGCCACTTACCTGCTGGGAGGCTGGACTGTCGGGGTGGAAGCCTGGAATGGCGACGGATGGCCAGCTGCTGACCGCGCCAATGCCTTTTCTGGCTACCTGGCTTACAACATAGCTCTGTGGGGAGGCAATTTGAGCAACCGGGCCTGGCTATTCAGAGCCGATGCCGAAGACAGGGAAGATGACCGCTTCGATCCCGGGCACAATCACTCTGACGACCTGGAGGATCTGGAGCTACCAGCGTTCACTGGTCACACTCAATTGGTTGGCTGGGACCTGGATTGGAAAAAAGATCTGCAGACAGGCTCCCTTCAGATCAGTATGAGACTCACCCGCAGTCAGAGTGAGGGGGATCTGACCCTGACGGGGCAGGCCTTCCCTTATGAAAATGCCTACACGGCCGGCCTGGTTCTTGGCGCCTACCGCTATGAAGCCAATACTTTCTATGTGCGTGCCGAGCAAATTGAACTTGATAATGATTTCAATGCCGACATAACCGCTACCCAGATTGAAGCCATGGGTCTGACGGGTAACTACGAACCCTGGAAAGGGCTGCTGGGCTGGCAACGTCAGACCGGAGACCAGTTCGCCATTCGTCTGGAAGCTGTGGTATCCAGACACCAGGCAGGCAGCACCGAAAAAGCCCTGAACCTGGGAGTTATCTGGCAATCACCTCTGCTTTGATCGCTTATTAATCAACTGCTTGCAAGCCTTATTTCGTGCGGTTTGCAAGTAGTTGTTCATCGACTTTCCCGGGCTTATCCACAACACTGCACACAGATTCTGTGGATACTTTGGCGGTTTTCCACAACTTGAGGTACACCTCAGCTTCCTTCTATGCGAAAGCCGATTTTCAATGTTACCTGGAAGTGGCCAACCGCTCCGTTGACGATGTGGCCTCGTGACTCCACGACCTCATACCATTCAAGGTTTTTCACGCTTTTGCCCACTTCGGCAATGGCGTTACGGATGGCTTCGTCGCTACTGTTCGGAGAAGATCCAACAATCTCAATAAGTTTGTAGGTGTGATGATCTGACATAACAGTCCCCTGTGCTTGGTTTTGTCGTTTCGCTCATTGGCTACGTTAGACAGGATAGTCCGGATTTTCGGCGCAGGTGTCCGTTTGGTAATGGCCGGCCCACTGATCATCCTCTAGGATCAGAGTGTAACTGGATGCAACCAGTCTTCAGACACCAGACAAAAAGGAGACCAATATGGGACTTTCAACCTGGGTGGTAGCGGCTAACCGCAACAAAGCGCGTTTCTTTGAAATCACCGATTCAGGCGAACCCCTCAAAGAATTCCGCACACTGGTCAACCCTGAAGTACGGGTCAGAAACCAGGACCTGGTCACTGACCGGCCTGGCGCGCAAGTCGATGGCAGCGGATCCGGCATGCACGCTCTGGCTCCCGGGCATGATGAAAAACAGCACCAGACCTCTCTTTTCGCCGGTCAGGTCGCCGATGTGATCGATGGTGCACGCAAGCGTAATGAGCTGCATCATTTCTATCTTCTGGCGGAACCTCGCTTCCTGGGTGAGTTGCGCGGAAAAATGGACAAACAAACGCTCGACCTGGTCAGGAAATCCTGGGATAAGGATGTGGTAGAGGGCGACCCGGGCCGGATACAGGCCTATCTGAACAGCTGAAATATGCTGCAGGGAAAGTGCTGGCTTTCCCTGCAGCCTCATGCTAGCTTAAAGCCATGAATTTTCTTCTGCCCACAAGTACTTTCAGCACCCTAACCATCGCGGTTCAGGTGACTCCTGCCTTTCTCACTTATGGCGGCTAACACCCGTTAGTCGCCCGACACAAAAAAAAGACATTCACAGGTAAAGCCTTTATCTGATGAGGCCTTACATCCTTTATTTATTCGTTCATAGGCGAGTTTATGACTGGACAGTTAAACTGCGTTTACATGACACCCGAAGATCACCGGACCCTTACCTCATTACTTGAGCGTCTTTCCGACGGTGAGTCTCATACCCTCGAACTACTGGAAAACGAGCTTGACCGGGCTGAGGTATTCGATGCCGGCGAGCCGATTCCTGAAAACCTGGTCACTATGCACGCTTTTGTGTGCTACACCGATCTCGATACGCACAAGTCGAACCAAATACAAATCGTTTACCCACACGAAGTGGATATCAGTCAATCGAGGGTATCCATCCTTTCTGCTGTCGGCAGCGCCCTGATCGGGCTTCGCGAGGGCGATGAAATCCAGTGGCCCATGCCCAGCGGGAAGCTGCATACCCTGAAAATAGATCAGGTCATACAGACCCTTCTTTAGCAATGCCAGGCAGGCTCTGGTCTGAAGCAAAAATCCTGCCTGTTTCACACACTCATAAAGGTAAACAAATGACACTCGACAGACCCCCTGACCCCCTACTGCTCACACGTTCTTTGCGTGATGCCCCCCAATTCTCCCGCATTCTCAGAAGACACAACTGGCGCGTTCTGGGCTGTCCTTCCATTCAGATTGTAGAAAACCCCATTCAGGATAATCTCGACTTTCTCTCGAATTATTACGACTGGATCATTTTCAACAGTCGCTACGCCGTCACTATTCTGTTTGAAACGCTGAAAAAGCAAGGAATGCTGGACTACTTTATCAAAGCCAAACGGATTTGCGCCGTCGGCCCCGAAACCGCCCGGGTAATCCGGAGTTACGGGATAGAGGTTGACTTGGTGCCGGCCACATTCTCTGCCAAGGGAGTGGTTGAACTGTTCAAACGGTTCGGTATAAGCCAGCAACAGATTCTTCTCACCATGGGAGACCGTTCTGACACCTGGCTGACACGGGAACTGGATGCACTTGGCAATCAGTGCACGCCAGTGGAAGTCTACCGTAATCTGGCGCCAAGATCGCTGCCTGACTTTGTCTGCGACAGCCTGCAAACGGGCAATATTTCTTTTCTGGCTGTCACTTCGCCTTCTGCGGTCTATAACCTCCTTTCCGTACCGCGACTACAGCCCTGGCTCGAAGAACTGAAGTCCATTCCGGTGGCCAGTATCGGCCCCACTACAAGTTCGGCGTGCAGAGCGCTGGGTTTCCGGGTCGAAATCGAAAGCAGAAGCCACACGCTGGATGGACTGGCTGAGAGCCTGGTCAACCACCAGTCTGTAGCAGAAAACGCCGGCCCGAAATACTCCGGGATCGCATAGTGCTGCCCCCTGAACGAAAAAAGCCTCATCGGGGATGAGGCTTTCGGTTCAGCGACAGGTCGACGCTAGATAAGACGTGTCAATCTGAAGGCTGCGATGAACTCCAGCAGAGGGAGCACGCGTGAATGGCAGTTGTAGGTCGTTTCCACTTCGCCTCTGAAACGCGACTTCGTGAAAGAAAGCCCTTTCCAGTTATACAGGAAGTTTCCGTGTTCAAAGGTTTTCTTCTCCATCCATTTCAGCAGGGAAGACTCGCCTTTTTCATCCTTCTCGGTGAAATACAGCGGGATCAGTCCGAGATCCAGGAAAGGTACTCCTTCTTCCTTGAACACCTGCATGGCATGCGCCATGATCGGGTAAAACAACCCCTGTTTGAAATCTGCATTGGCCCGGCTGATATTGGGCACGTAGCTGATAATCTTGTTGTCCTTGTAAATCGGGTCGAAGTAGATGAAGCCGACTGGCTTTCCATCCTGATAGGCATAGAAGCGGCGTTCGTTCTCCCGGTATTCCATGTTCATCGGACGGATCAGGAAGCGGATCTCGTTACTTTTACACTTACGGGTCTTGATCCAGGCCTCTGATATCTCCCGGCGATGGTCGTCAGAAAAGGTTTCACGTATCTCTACGTTTTGAGCATTTGCCTGGTTGATGGCAGTACGGATAACCTGCTTCTTCTTGCCGCTCAGGCTCCACTTGCTCAGGTCGATGCGCATTTCGGACCCGAACTGGGTTGCATACAGGCTGTGCTTTTCATGCAGCAGGCGGGCAACATCCGGAGAAACCTGAATAAAGCTGGCTGAGGGAAACTTTTTCATGAACGCCGAAAGCAGGACATCGAAATTCGCAGGGTCACAGACAGGATCCGACAATACGAAAGTCATCCCCCATTTCCGCATGTAGGCGACATAACCCACTTCAGCCATGTCGAAATACTGCATGTCGGGCTGCAGCGTAGAAAAGCTCTGGCTGTGCTTGCCAAAGCGCTTGAGGTAAGCAATACGCTCGCTCTGCGTAAAACCGTTCTTTACCCCTACCAGGCTTCTTAGATCAAGCTCAAGAGTCTGAGTCTGGTCTTTCATGTCCTTCTCCCTAAATCCCGAAACTTTATTTGTTTAGTTTTTGTTTCACTGTGTAAGCATCCTAACCGATCCATGCCCGGTGAAAACGTGAGCAATGTCGCTAAAAATGCAAAATACAGCAAAATAAATCGTTTGTAACCCCCTGTTTTTACTCGTTTTTTGAATATCGCTTTTCAGATTGTCTGACAATCCATTAACCGTTTGTGACCCACGTCCAGTTATTTACAGAGACATTTGTAATCTGCAGAAAAGCTCCGTTACGTTTAAAAAACGATCAAAGGGGAGTAAAACAATGACCAACAAAACCCAGGCATCTGTTCAGCAAAGTTTTTCCGGAAAGACCCTTCTACTGACCGGTGCTACCGGTTTTATAGGCAAGGCTTATCTGGAGAAAGCCCTGCGTACCTGTCCGGACATCGGCAAGGTCGTTGTGATTGTACGCAACAACCCGGCGAAGTTTGCGAATGCGCAGGACCGTTTTCAGCGCGAAGTCTTGAGTAATCCTCTGTTTGACACCCTCAAGTCCCGGCCTGAAGACTGGGAGTCCCGGGTTGAAGTGCTTGAAGCCAGCCTCACCGAACCTTTACTCGGGCTGGACGAAAAGACTTTCCAGGCCTTGGGCGAGTCGGTCGACCTGATCGTTAACTGTGCGGCTTCTGTGAATTTCCGTGAACCACTGGATACGGCGGTCAGCATCAATATCCGCTCAGTAATGCACCTGGCGGAGCTGTCCACCCGTCACGATATTCCATTTCTGCAGGTGTCAACCTGTTATGTGCATGGCAAGCAAAGCGGCCTGATCAAAGAGCGGCTGCACCGCCCATTGGGCAACTTTCCCCGCACACCCGATGGGAGATATGACATAAGCGGCATGCTGGACTATTTCGGGCAGCGCATAGCCGCCTGCGCCAGTCAGCGGCTGTCTGCTTCAGAACGTAGCACCCGATTGACCGATCTGGGCATCGAAGAAGCCAATCGGCTGGGCTGGAATGATACCTACACCATGACCAAGTGGATGGCGGAGGCCTATCTTCATCAGAAGCTGAAGAGCCAGTCTCTTTGCGTGGTTCGCCCAGCCATTGTGGAAAGCGCCTTACTGGCACCTGCGCCGGGCTGGATTGAAGGGGTCAAGGTGGCTGACGCAGTCATCATGGCCTATGCCAGAGGCAAGACCCATGTACTTCCCGGACGGGCCAGCAGCCCGATCGACGTCATTCCGGTAGATCTTGTAGTCAATGCCATGATGCTGGCTTCTGCTGAAACAATCACCGCTACGCCCGGTACCAGGACTTACCAGGTGGGCAGCAGTGCAGTGAACCCGATTACCGTCGGTACTTTCCGGGATCAGGTGGAATCCCAGAGTGCCGCGCAGTGGCAGACACTCGACCGCCTGTTTGATCACAAACCGTCCAGGGGGTTCACCTTGCTGAACCGGGGCGTTTTTCACGCTCTGATGTCTGTCCTGAGCCTTGCCTATCGCGCCCTGGCCGCCTTGCCGGCAGGCGCAGGCGCAGGCGAGAAACCGGCTGTCCCGAACCGGCGCCAGGCACAACAGATCCGCTTTGAAACGACCCGCTCACTGGCCACGGTTTTCGGCTTTTACATGGCCGCAGACTATCGTTTCGATGTCAGCAACCTGCTGGCACTGGCGGAGCGCTTCAGCAACTCGGCGGATTTTCCGGTCAACCCCGATCAGATTGACTGGGAGGATTATATCAGCCAGCACCTCCGGGGGCTGAACCTCTACGCACTGCGCCCGAGAGAAAAGCCCCGTCCGCCCCTGCCGTTAAGTAAAGCCAAACTGGCGTAAATCGCGTAAGGTAGTCGGCGGGGCACCAGAGTTGTCCCTGCTCACTCCTGAACGAGACCGACCACACAAGGATATCGCATGCGCCTTCTTGTCTTCGCAGCCAGCAACAGTCGCCAGTCCATCAACAAACAACTGATCACCCATGCGGCCTACGAGCTGAAGGCGAACAATCTGCCGCAGGCAGAACTCGTCTTTCTCGACCTGAATGACTTTGAAATGCCGATCTACTCTATCGACCGTGAAAACGCAGACGGTATTCCGCATGCCGCCAGACGGTTCAGGGAAACCGTGGCAGACTGTGACGGCATACTGGCCTCTTTTGCCGAACACAATGGTTCCTACACCGTGGCCTACAAGAATATCTTCGACTGGGCTTCCCGTCTGCCCGATAAGGTATACCAGGATAAGACCTTTCTGGTTTTGTCTACCTCACCCGGCGCACGCGGCGCGGCCAGCGTTCTGAAAACGGTAGTAGATTCTCTGCCACATTTCGGAGCCAGAGTCGCCGCCTCCCTTTCCATCGGATCTTTTGGAGAGGCCTTTAATAGCAGCGAAGGCAGGCTTACACGAAGTGACGATATTGCCGCCCTGGACGAGGCGCTGGCCGCGTTTGCTTCTGCACTTGCCCCTTCGACAGATTGAGCAAGATCAAGAAAAATCCGCTTTCGTGCGTGAACACTGGTAAAGCCCGCCCCAGATAAAGATAATAATTCTTATTAATATTATCAGGAGCACATTTTGGGCTTTCCAATCAACATGCTGGTTGCGGTCTTCGCGGCCATTGCCATCATCTTGGGGGCCGGTCTCATTCCCCCTCAGCCGAAGGCAGCTGAACCCGCTGGTCCCACTGAACTCGAAACCTTCGGCCAGGCCCTTTTCTTCGACAAAAACCTCTCACTGAAGAGAACCCAGTCCTGTGCCACCTGTCACGACCCCGCAAACGGATTTGCGGACCCCCGCCCCAACCGGGTCAATGCCATGGTGTCACTGGGGGATGATGGCCTCAGCCTGGGGCAGCGAAACGCCCCAACCGCCAGCTATGCGGCATTCATTCCTGCTTTTGGTGAGCGACCGGATGGACGCCTGGCAGGTGGTCTTTTCCATGATGGACGAGCGGCATCCCTGGAGGAGCAGGCTGGAGGGCCGCCCCTGAATGCGGCTGAGATGGGGCTACCCGGCAAACAGACACTGCTGGAGCGACTGCTGGAGAACCCGGCTTATGTCGCTTACCTTGAGTCGCTGTTCGGGGCTGAGGCGCTCACAGAGGAAGAACTGGCGTTTGATGCCGTTCGCAGGGCCATCGCCGCCTTCGAACGCACAGAGTTCTTTGCCCCCTTTGATTCGCGTTATGACCGCTACCTTCGGGGAGAGTACCAAATGACTCCGGAAGAAGATCTGGGTATGACGCTGTTTTTCTCTCAGCAGTTCACCAACTGCAACCTCTGTCATCAGCTCAAACCCCGCCCGGGACAGACCGGCGAGACTTTCAGCGACTACAGCTATCACAACATCGGCGTCCCGGAAAACACAGTGCTCAAGGCCATCAGTGCCGCACCGGATCAGGGTCTGGCTGACAACCCGCGATCTGGCAAGGCAGAACATGCCGGGCTGTTTAAAGTACCCACGCTACGCAATGTTGCGGTGACAGCGCCTTACATGCACAACGGCGTATTCCGTGACCTGCGCACCGTGGTTCTCTTCTATAACCAATTCAACAGCCGCAGCGCCAAACGCCAGATCAATCCCGAAACCGGTGTGCGCTGGGGAGCACCGGAGCATCCCGATAACCTGAGTATGGACGAACTCATGACCGGCCCGGCACTGGATGACCGTCGCATAGACGCACTGGTCGCTTTCCTCCGCACACTCACCGATCAGCGCTATGAGCCTCTATTAAATCAGCAACGCTAATTCGGTGTTTACAATCGTCATGATAACTATTATCGTTAGTGTTATTACTTGAACACTTATTTGATGACGCACCCGAAAGGACCCTCCATGAAAAACCCGATTCTGCGCAGCACGCTGCTTGCATCTGCAGTCGCTTTGTCCGCCTGCAGCACTGCTGATGAAAGTGACAGCCAGACCGCCAACGCATCCGGCCAGTCAACCGTGACCAGCGAGCAGAACGTGACTGCCCAGCAGGTCGTCAGTCACTACGCCGCCCTCGCACACGCGAAATATTCTGACTCGCTGAATGCCGCACAAAAATTGCAGGCAGACATTCAGCAGTTTCTGGATGCGCCGACCGAAGCAAACCTGGAGCAAGCTCGCAATACCTGGGTGGATGCCCGCGTTCCCTATCAGCAGAGTGAGGTGTACCGCTTCGGGAACTCGGTCGTTGACGACTGGGAAGGCAAAGTGAACGCCTGGCCACTGGATGAAGGTCTGATTGACTATACCGCCAACAGTTATGGCGAGGAGTCAGAAGAAAACCCTTTCTACACCGCGAACATTATTGCCAACCCCAAGCTGATGATCGGTGGCAAGACAGTTGATGCCAGCACGATTGACAAAACCCTGCTCTCGGAAACCCTGCATGAGATTGACGGCGTTGAAGCCAACGTCGCCACCGGCTATCACGCCATTGAGTTTCTTCTCTGGGGCCAGGATCTGAATGGCACACAGCCAGGTGCCGGACAGCGCCCCGCCACCGACTATGACCTTGAGAACTGTACCAACGGGAACTGTGACCGACGTCGCGCCTACCTGTCCGCTGTCACCGGGCTGCTGATAGATGACCTGAAAGACATCGTGGCAAGTTGGGAAGAAGGCGGTGCCGCCATGACAGACCTGAATGGCAAAGGAACTCAGGGCGGCCTGGCAACCATCGTCACGGGTATGGGCAGCCTGGCCTACGGTGAGTTGGCCGGAGAGCGCATGAAACTGGGCCTTATGCTGCATGACCCGGAAGAAGAACATGACTGCTTCTCTGACAACACCCACTGGTCGCACTACTACGATGCCAAAGGCATTCGTAACGTCTATGAAGGCCGCTACACCGGTAGCAACGGAGAAACCCTGGAAGGCCCGTCACTGGCGGCATTGGTAGCTCAGACCGATCCGACCCTGAATCGTGAAATGGAAGCCAAACTGGCAGCCACGGAAGCAGCCATGCAGGTTCTGGTGGAAGAAGCAGCCAAGGGAAATACAGTCGATGTGCTGATCGGTGCCGGTAATGCTGCCGGTAACCAGAAGATGCAAGATGCCATCGATGCGCTGGTTGCGCAGACGCGCACCCTGGAAAAGGTCATCAAGACGCTCGACCTGCAAGGCATCAGTCTGGAAGGCTCTGACAGTCTGGATAACCCCTCAGCGGTGCTCTGACGCCATTGAGCGGCCATGTCACATGCTTTCACCCGGTCAGGCTGCAGAGACTCTGCCTGAGTATATTACTCGTGCTGCAGCCTGTACCGGCTCTCTCCTCTGATAACCCGCCCGATAATTTGCAGGCCCGCTTGCAGATCGCGGTGGGCAAAGCGCTGTTCGACAAACTCTGGGTTTTTGCCCCTTCTTCAACCGATGCAAGCGATGGGCTCGGCCCTCTGTATAACGCCCGCTCCTGTGCGGGCTGTCATCAAGCCGCTGCCAACCGACCGGTTTCAGGAAGCCGGCAGAGTCCGCAGCCACTACCAAAGCACTATCTGCTCAGGCTGGGGGCTCAGGGAAAGGATCAGCCAGACCCCTACCTGGGTTTTCAGGTACAAGGCTTTGCCTACCCGGATCTCGCTTCCGAAGGTCAGTTGAGGGTACAGGATCTGCCGGAGCCAGTGCCCGGTTCAGACCTGCTACGCCATCGTCGTGTGCTTGAATGGCAGCCGACGCATTCGCCCGGCCCCGACAAGACCACCGTGCGATCACTTCGGCGCACGCCTGATCTGTCAGGCATTGGCCTGCTGGCGCTCATACCGGAACCCGACCTGCGCGCCCAGGCCGACCCTGAAGACGCCAACGGAGACGGCATTTCCGGCCGTATCAACCGGGTGCCTGATGCCATTCAAGGGCGGCTGGCAACCGGAAGATTCGGCTGGAAAGCCGGTACCGCCAGCCTCGAAGAACAGGTGCTCAAGGCGCTGCACCGCGACATCGGGATCAGCTCCTGGCTGTTCCCAGACGCGGATGGGGATTGTGGTACCCGGCAACCCCTCTGTCGCAACCTTGGCAACGGAAACAGCACCGCACAGGACGGTTTTGAAGCTTCCCGGGTGGCCACGGATGCGCTGGTCCGTTACACCCGCAATCTGCCTCCACCTGCGACAGTTGCCAAGGGCGACAGGGCCGACCTGTTTCAGCATACCGGCTGCGCCGCCTGTCACCGACCGGCCTACCGGATTCCCTTTCCCGATGGTTCCCTGCGCGAGATTCAGGCCTACACTGACGGGCTATTGCACGACATGGGCCCCGGCCTCTCCGATGGCCTTCAGGAATCTGGGGCCCTGCCTTCCGAGTGGCGTACACCGCCCCTGTGGGGCCTGTCCCGGCGCCTGGATCAGGGCAAAGGAGCCCTCTTGCATGATGGGCGGGCTCTGACGGTGCTTGAGTCCATCCTCTGGCATGAAGGTGAAGCTGCCAGCAGTCGCCAGCGCTTTCTGACAATGTCTCGTGATGAACAGAACAGCCTGATAGAATTTGTTGAATCTCTCTGAAGGACCCTTGCATGCGAACGCTTTCCATCCTGCGCCCCGTTTTGTTGCTCCTGCTGTTGGTCACCAGCCCGGCCTATGCCAACCAGACCAATCAGCAATTTGTTCTGGATAGTCTCAACAAGATTCTGATCCCGGGCTTTGAAAGGTTTCATGCAAGTACACAAGAGCTACAGCAACAGCTGAGCAGCCTCTGTATCCCGGAGTTGAACGGGGCCGAGCGTCCCAGCCTCACCGAACTCCAGGCGCAGTTCCGTATCACGCTGCAGAGCTGGCAGCAGATCCAGCACTGGCGACAAGGTCCGATGGAACTCTCCAACCGGCACCAGATCATCCAGTTCTGGCCGGACAAGAAAGGCCGGGTAAGCCGCCAGCTGGACGGACTTTTGCAACAGATCAGCCGGCAACAGAACCCGACCGTGAACCTGGAAGCCCAGTCTGTCACAGTCCGTGGTCTGCCTGCCCTTGAGGTACTCTTGTTTGAACCAGATTACACAAGCGGTATGAAGCCGGAACAGCCGCCCTGTCTGGTGGCACAGGCCATCACCGAAGAAGTCGCTTCCATTGCCGCCGCCTCCTATGAGGAGTGGCAGGGAAGCATTCTCAGCGCCTACGGTGAAATGCCAGTGGCGCAGTTTCGCCCGGAGATCGCGGTGAAGTTCATACAGCCCATGATGGAACAGCTGGAAGTGATCACCAACCTGAAGATCCGGCGGCCTTTGGGGGAGAGCCCGGAACGGGCCCGAGCTGTGCGCCTGGAAAGCCCCCGCAGTGGCGAATCCCTCAACAACATGCTCAGTAATCTGGAGGCGCTAGGGTCAGTCTATCAGCTGACACTCACCCTGTTGCCACAGGCAAAGCATGAGGAGCTGGGCTATCTCTGGCAGCAAATGCTGAACAATGCGTGCGCCATCCGCGGCCCCTTGAACAGAAGCCTGGAAACAGCCGACACCTGGCAGCGCATGGATTCCCTCGCAAACCATCTGCAATCGGTGCATCAGCAGCTGGAAAGTGCTCTGGCAGACCAGGGCTATTACATGGGTTTCAATAGTCAGGACGGAGACTGATCACACTTTTCGCATTTGCACCGACCTGGGACCTGCAAATGCCCCTGAAGTGACTATGCTGAAGGGAGCAATTAACCACGGGATCCCCAGATGCTCTACTCCAATGATGTATTGAATGGCATGAAGCAGTTACGTCAGCGTTTTCGGGATGAAGGCATTGGCCTGCTGCGCTTGCAGGCCCCTGACTTGCTGGAGAATATTCTGCAGATGACCATACGTTCGCGTGATGAAGAAACACGGGCTCTGGCCACCACCGTGCTGAATGAATGTGGCATGCAGATTAACCCGGAGATTCTTGAGCGCCTGACGAAACCCGTCAAGCCCCCTCGGGTTCCCCGCCTCTACCGTGGCCAGCCTGTTCGAAGCAGCGCTGAAGAACAGGAAAAACCCGCACCGCTGACAATTCCTTCAGAGCGAGTCTACCGCGGGCAAAAAACGGGCTAGTCGCTAGCCCTTTGCGAAGCGACGGCGAAGCAACCAGAAAACTCCGATCGCACTCATGAAAAGGCCACCGGCGGCCGGTACCGGCACGGGTGCTATCGACAGAGACTGCAGGTTGATCTGACCGCTGGCATAGCCGGTACCTGACAATGCCGCCAGACCGCTTCTGGCACTCGCGGGGGGGCGCTGGAAGAATGCGTACTCAATCGCACTGCTCCCCAGCTGGGTCCCATCGGCAGAGAAGGTCTGCGGCCACTCGATGGGCAGGGAGTCAGCCGGCAGTAACAGGGATAGCTGGACTTTCCAGCAAAGGCTGGGGCTGGAAGCCGTACCCGTGCAGTTCCGCGAACTGCCGTCATTGCTATCGAAGGCATCAGTCACCCGCAAGGACTGGTTGGCCCCGAACGATCCGAGAAAAAAAGCATCCCGCTTTTTCCCCGAACCGCTGGCACCTGCCGTATCAAAGCTGAAATTGTCCAGTTCGATACGAGTGAAACGGAGTTCGTTGGAGGGGAAGGAACCCCGGTAAGTGATGCTGGCTGTGGGGTCGGGACTCCAGTTACGCGGTACAATGTCGCTGTCAAAGTGAAAGCGACCCGTGACCGTTTCGCCCTGCGCGGCAGCAAAATAACTGGTTCCGGTGTTGTTCATATCCAGACTGCCGCTGAACTCCATCACGAAGGGAGCCGCGCTGACGGTACTGGCCACGGAGCAGCCCAGTACCAGGCCCGCAACAAACCTGCTTTTGGCACCGCATACAGAGGGGGCCCGGGAGCTGACAAAAAACTGTAATGGGGACATGAGTTTATCCTGGATTTTTATTGTCAATTCATAGTGCCCCTAGATTACGCCATCTACTTCGTTCTGCCACCCGAAAAGCCGCTCTTTTTGTGACTGGGATCACAGGAATGCCTCACACTGGTTCATCCGGCTGGCTGATCGCAAACAGGGAAGCGTTATCCAGTTCTACGATCAGCCAGTAGTTCCCCTCAACAGGTGATGGCACGCTTTGGGTCAGGGCATCCATCCCGTTCAGGCCGAAGTGATGGTGGCAGCGTTGTCGCCAGTTTTCCGGCAAGCGCGCAGCATTTCCGTTCCCCCTGCCCGGCTGCCAGTCAGATTCAGGCAGCCAGTGCAGCACCACCCGCCCTTCGCGACAGTCGATATTGACCTCAAGTTCACGGGCATCAAAAGTCATGGGGTACAGCACCAGCATACCCTGGCCGTGGGCACCTACCAGACGGTCAGGGGCTAGTGTGGCCTTGCGGATAACCCAGGTGGGGTCCTGCAATGGTTTACCAAACTCTGCCTCCGCATAGCCATGCTCGTAGTTACTGTCTGAATAGTAGACATCGACGCCATCCGGCCGGAACACCGGCGCCGAAGCGGTGGTCATCATGCCACCCTGCTCAGCGAAGTTCAGATCCCAGGGCAGAAAGGCCTCCTCGCCAAGCCGCTGCCACTGCTTTCCATCCGGGCTGTAGGCCAGAAAAGTCTCCATTTTCCCCAGGTGGGTTCCCTTCTCCCACTCATGAGCAATCTCGAAGAGCCACAGAAAACCGAGGTAACCCTCACCGTAAGGGAAGGGACACAGTCCATAGAAATCTGCCCAGGGGTATCCTCTTTCCTGTGCTATCCGGTCTTCGGCGTCCCCCGGCACCCAGACCGTCTGCGGCTCAGACCAATGAATAAAATCTTCACTCACCGAGCGCCCGATACAGCGACGGGTGCGGCCCTGCCGGTCCTCCTGGTAAGTTTTCACCATGGCGACATACTGTTGCCCGTCATGGAAACAGGGCGCCACATCACTGGCCCACTTCTTGGCGCTGAGGGAGTTCTCGGTCAGGATCAGCGGGATGACCGGATCCTCCTGATAGCGTTGGAAGTGGCAGCCATCTTCTGACCAGAGACTGTGGTAACCCCCTTCCCCGAAGGCAAACATCTTGTAGGGCTGCGGGCTATCGGGTTCGTACAGAACACTCGGCATATGGTAGCCCGCCACGATGTTGGTCAGGGTCTGCCCCTCCCCGAGTGCTGGCGCATCTACCGGGTCGACACCGGCATGTCCGAGGATGATCTGATGGGCATGGGCATTGAGGTCGGTCACGTTGAAGCAGGGGCGCTCCCAGTGCTCACCGTCAGCAGAGCGGGCATACCCGACGCGCATGG
>JAUIAZ010000313.1 GCA_030427465.1 Gammaproteobacteria bacterium
CCAGGGTGCAGGAACCGAGCAGGCCGTCGCGATGGGTTACTGTTTCGGGGGAGCCGCAGTCCTTGAGCTGGCGCGTTCCGGCGCGGATCTGGATGGCTATGCCAGCTTTCACGGTGGCCTGAGCACGCCGGAGGGGCAAGACTACAGTGCCACCCGCGGCAAGGTACTGGTGTTTCACGGTACGGCCGATGACATCGTGCCCATGAGCGACTTCATGCAACTGGCGCTGGATCTGAATGCCGCCAATGTGTCGCATGAAATGATCAGCTACAGTCACGCCCCCCATGCCTTTACGGTGTTTGGCAGTGACCGTTATCGCGAAGAGGCGGACCGTAAATCCTGGGCTCGCTTTACCGACTTTCTGAAGACGGGCCAGTAAGCTGCTCTCAGGCTGACGGGGGCTTCCTGAAGCCCCCTGCTGCAGACAGCCGGATCGGATCAGGCCAGCATGCCGCCATCCAGAATCACTGGCTGACCGGTCATGAAGGATGAACCATCACTGCACAGCCAGACAATGGCTGAAACCACTTCTTCAACGGTTCCCAGGCGCTTCATCGGGTTGGCTTCCACGATGCCTTTTGCCTTCTGCTCGCCCAGTTGCGCCAGTACACCTTCCACCATCGGTGTTCTCACAAAGCTGGGGCAGATTGCATTCACGCGAATGCCTGCGCGCGCGTATTCCACCGCGGCGGAGCGGGTCAGCCCCATAACCCCGTGCTTGGCTGCTGCGTAGGCTGAAATGCCCGGTGCAGAGCGCAGACCCGCGACAGAAGAGACATTGATGATGTGCCCGCCGCCGTGGCCCAGCATCGCCCGGACCTCTTCACGCATACAATAAAAGACACCACTGAGGTTGACCTGAATGTTGCGCTGGAACACTTCATCGCTCAACTCCGCCAGAGGGGTCGGCAGGTGATCAATTCCGGCGTTATTAATGGCAACATCCGGCGCCCCCAGGGTTTCAACGCAGTGCGCCACAAACTCCCGCACCTGCCCGGAATCTGCGACATCCAGCGGTCGGAAGAAGGCTTCGCCCCCAGCCGCGCGGATCTCTTCCACCAGGGCCTCACCTGCGCGGATGTTCAGGTCACCCAGGTAAACAGCGGCGCCCTGGGCGGCCAGCTCCCTGGCGGCACCGGCACCAATGCCCGAGGCGGCGCCAGTGAGAAGAATCCGCTTGCCCTGAAGGGTCCGGTTGTTTTCAGTCATGTTCAATCTCCAGTACCAGCTTGCCAAAGTTTTCCCCGGTGAAGAGCATATTCAGCACTTCGGGAAAACGCTCAAACCCTTTCTCAATGTGCTCTTTCGCTTTCAGTTTGCCTTCCGCCAGCCAGCCGGCCATTTCCGCAGCCGCCTTGCCATAGTTTTTCGCATTGTCGAAGACCACGATGCCTTCCATGCGCGCGCGGTTCACCAGCAGTGACAGATAATTGGAAGGACCTTTGACCGGCGTGGTGTTGTTGTACTGACTGATGGCGCCACAGATCACGATACGCGCTCTGACATTGATCCGGGTCAGAACCAGATCCAGGATGTCACCGCCGACATTGTCGAAGTACACATCGA
This sequence comes from Gammaproteobacteria bacterium, assembly GCA_030427465.1. GTDB lineage: Bacteria > Pseudomonadota > Gammaproteobacteria > Pseudomonadales > Oleiphilaceae > JADJWY01. The sequence continues at coordinate 1,567 of JAUIAZ010000313.1, forward strand.
TGCCTTTCGGGCAGGCCGCTTTCAACTGCGCGGCAAAGTCATCGGCACGGTAATCCACCGCGGCATCGAAACCCAGCTCCTGTTCGAGATAGCGACACTTGTCGGGACCACCGGCAATACCGACTACGCGGCAGCCCTTGATTTTGGCAATCTGCCCCACCACGGTACCTACAGCGCCGGCAGCGCCGCTCACTACAACCGTTTCTCCCGCCTGTGGCTGCCCGGTGTTCAGAAGACCAAAGTAAGCAGTCATGCCTGGCATTCCCAGCACACCCAGGTAGCGTGGCAGGGGCGCCAGAGAAGGGTCAACTTTATGCAGCCCCTTGCCGTCTGTCAGTGCGTACTCCTGCACCCCCAGGTGCCCGTATACCGCATCGCCCACCGCGTAATCCGGGTTGCGTGATGCCTGGACAATACCCACGGTACCCGCCCGCATGACCTCACCGATTCCGACCGGCTCGATGTAGGACCTGGCATCATTCATCCAGCCCCGCATGGCCGGATCCAAAGAGATGTAGTCAATACGGACGACCAGCTCGCCCTCACCCGGTTCAGGCACTTCATTGCTGACCAGCGACCAGTTTTCAGCGGTGGGTTTGCCAACCGGACGGCTGGCCAGAAGATATTGTCGGTTTTGCATGGAATTCTCCTTCTTGATATCAGAATCAGTGTCAGAACCAGTCTTCCGACATGCTGGCGCACACCGCATCACTGCGGCCCAGTATGTCCAGGTCCCGTTGAATCAGGGGCAGTTCGTGTCCGATGAAGTAGCGCGCCGCCTGCAGCTTGCCGCGGTAGAATGCGGTGCGTTTCCCTTCCGGGGCATTTGCCAGGGCGGTCTCTGCCGCGGTGGCCTGCCGTAGCCACATCCAGGCCACGAGGATGTGGCCAAAGGCGGTCAGCACCGAATGCGCATTGGCAAGCGCGTTAGGCGTTTGCTGCTGCAGATCCTGTCCGATCCGGGGCAGCACCGCCTCGAAGGCTTTGAGGTATTCGCCCGTGCGGATCGCCAGTTCCCGGGTCTCACCGCTGGCAGACTGGAAGTCCCGCAACATGCGCTGCTGCAGAATCTGCAGGCCGCGTGAGTGTTTTTGCCAGAGCTTGCGAGTGGTCAGATCCAGCGCCTGAATGCCGTTGGTACCTTCATGGATGGGGTTGAGCCGGTTATCCCGCCAACACTGTTCGACCGGATACTCACGGGTGTAGCCTGCTCCACCCAGTACCTGTATGGCCAGATCATTGGCGCGGGTACCGTACTCCGAGGGCCAGGCCTTGATCACCGGCGTCAGAAGGTCCAGCAATTCGCCTGCTTCCTCCCGGGCATCCAGATCCGGCAGAGTGTGGCTGTCATCCACGAGACGCGCCCCGTAGAAGCACAGTGCCATGGCGCCTTCCGTCCAGGCTTTCTGTGCCAGCAACAGACGCTTGATATCTCCATGCTGAATGATGGGCACCATGGGATCGGTAGGCTGCGGGGCATTCCAGGCACGCCCCTGCTTGCGGTCACGGGCGTAGGCCAGCGATAACTGGTAGCCCCGGTAACCGATCATGGCCGCACCGAAGCCCACACCCAGCCGGGCTTCATTCATCATCTGGAACATGTAGCGCAAGCCCTGGTGGGGTTCACCGACCAGATACCCGTGACAATCGTCATTGTCACCGAAGGTCAGTGCCGTTGAGGTTGTGCCACGGTAGCCGAGCTTGTGAATCAGGCCGGCCAGCGTCACGTCATTCCGTTCACCGGGTTCGCCATTGGCGCGCAGCCGATAACGCGGAACCACAAACAGCGAGATGCCTTTGACCCCCGGCGGGGCACCTTCCATTCGGGCCAGAACCAGATGAACAATGTTCTCCGACAGCTCGTGCTCCCCACCACTGATGTAAATCTTGCTGCCCTTGATCAGGTAATGATTGCCTTCAGTGGCCAGGGCACGGGTGCGAATATCCGCGAGCCCAGAACCCGCGTGGGGCTCGGTCAGGGCCATGGTGCCGGTAAACGCTCCACTGAGCATACGGGGCAGATAAGCCGCCTTGAGATCCTCGGATGCAAAAGAGCGAATGACATTGGCGGCGGCAGTCGTCAGGAAGGGATATCCGGCGGTGGCCGGGTTAGCCGCCATGAAGTACCCGCTACAGGCTGTCATCACGGTTTCAGGCAGTTGCAAACCGCCTTCCTCAAAGTCGTAGCGGCCACCAATAAAACCGGCTTCACGATAGGCGTCAAATCCGGCCTTCACTTCCGGTCGCATGCTGACCTTTCCACCCTCAAAAACCGGCTCCTCCCGGTCACTCAGGGCATTGTGATTGGCGAAACGGTCTGTTGCGATCCGCTCGGCGGTATCCAGCATCGCGGAAAATGTTTCACGGCTGTGCTCCCTGAAGCGCAGACGCTCACACAGACTTTGTGTATCCAGCACCTCATAGAGCTGGAACTCGAGTTCCTGTCGCGGAATAAGCTCATTCATCTGACGATCTCACTTGGCTCTCTTAACCCTCTGACATTCAGCTTCCCAGAAACACCGCTCACATGATATTGTCTTAAATGACATATTTATGGTCATTTTTTACCCCATGTTTGACGTTACCATAGTTGGCTTTGATCAGGCCTACGCGAGTGCCATTACCGGGGCAATGGATGTCTTTTCCCTTGCCGGCATGCCCATTTTGCAGGCCGAGGATGTGCGTCCCCAGCGGCGCTTCCGGGTCAGACTTGCCAGTCTCGGCGGAGGTCCGG
>JAUIAZ010000314.1 GCA_030427465.1 Gammaproteobacteria bacterium
TATCTGGTGCACTTTTGTTGCGCTGTGATTTTTCCTTTCTGTCAGAGCCGGACGACCGGTTGTTACCGGAGCGCTTGCTGTCCGATTCGGAATTACGCCGGTTGGCCTGGGAACCTTTACTGCTCCGGCCTGATTCTTCCTTTTTCTCCGCCACACTCTTCTCCCTTATCGTGCTTCACTGGATTACTCAGGGTGAGCTTGAGTGGCTGGCAACCTGCGTGTCGAGGTCGAGGCTATCGACCAGAATTTCTGCTGTCTCCCGCGTAAACAGATCGATCAACTTCTGTGAATCCTGGCGAGTGGCCTCATCTTCCTGCCAACTCTCAAATTCATTATAGTCCCTGAACGCAGGAAGTCCTTCTGCAACGCGTCTGCCGTTGACTACGCTGAGCTCAGCTTCACGCAGCCCATCCCATTCCAGTCGACGTCTTGATTCCTTCAGGGAGACTTCCTTGGTGTTGCGGAGGTCTGCAATGTAGTCAATTTCCTTGCGCAGCGCGACGAATTCGGGATTTTCAAGAATGCGCTGGTTGTGTCTTTGTACAAGAACAGGCAGTTCATCCTGAATATCATCAACCCGACGGTATTTTACCGGCGTAATCTGATCCCAGGGCAGGGCAGTGGGAAGCGTGTCCTCCCCGATGAGTGTGTGGTCAATGGTGGATGGCATTTCAATATCAGGGATAACGCCACGGTGCTGCGTGCTGCCACCGGAAATCCGGTAGAACTTGGCTTCGGTGAGTTTCAGTTGCCCGTGACTGAGGCCGCGAACTGCCTGGACAGTTCCTTTGCCGAATGTTTGCTCACCGACAACATAGCCTCTGCCATAGTCCTGAATCGCGGCGGCGAAAATTTCAGAAGCGGAGGCGCTCATGCGGTTGACCAGAACGGCAAGCGGGCCATTGTAGAGCACCGCATCGTCCGGGTCATCGTAAACCCGAACCCTGTCATCGGCGGTACGAACCTGAACCGTTGGTCCTTCTTCAATAAACAGACCGGTCAGGGATATGGCTTCCTGCAGGGCGCCACCGCCATTGTTGCGGAGATCAATGATCAGACCATCAATACCATCACCGCTACGCATCTCCTGAATCAGTTGCTGAACATCGCGGGTGGTGCTGCGGGCATTCGGATCGCCCAGTTGCATCGCACGGAAGTCGGCATAAAAAGTCGGAATATGGATGATTCCGATGCGTCGGGTGGTGTCTTCGCGCTGAATGTCAATGATATCACTTTTGGCGGATTGGTCTTCCAGCTTGACGCGATCCCGCACAATGGAAATCAGCCGGGTTTTTGACTCATCGGTAGTCTTGGCGGGAATCACCTCCAGCCGCACTGTACTGTGCTTGGGTCCCCGGATCAGGTCAACTACCTCATCCAGGCGCCAGCCGATCACATTGATGACTTCGCCGTTCTCACCCTGACCCACGCCGACAATACGGTCGGCCGGTTTCAGACGTCCGTTTTTGTCAGCCGGTCCAGCAGGTACCAGACGAACCACTTTGGTGAACTCATTGTCAGACTGAAGTACCGCACCGATACCCTCAAGACTCAGTGACATGTTGATGTTGAAATTCTCTGAGGTTCGAGGGGAGAAGTACTGGGTATGTGGGTCGTAGATGGTAGTGACTGCATTCATATAAGTCTGGAAAACGTCTTCAGAGCGGGCCTGGCCGGCTCGCTTCTTCTGGCCTTTGTAGCGCTTGACGAGAGATTCGGCGATCTGCTCATCCGACTTGCCGTCGAGGCGCTGGGCAAGCACCCCACTTTTGATACGTTTACGCCAGATGTCATCCAGTGCATCCTGGTCTGGCGCCCAGGCGGCTTCCTTCCTGTCCAGGGGAATGGCTTCCTCACGCTCAAAGTCGAGCTTGTCGATGCCATCTTCCAGCTGTTTCAGAACTTTCTCCAGTCGTGCGACCTGACGTGACTGAAAGCGGTTATAGATTCGGAAAGCCGGATCCAGCTGACCACTCTTGATGGCACTGTCGAGGCGAAAACGATAATCTGCAAAGGTGTCCAGGTCTTCCTGACTGAGATAAAGCTTCTGGGGATCCAGCGACTCCAGGTAGCGGTCAAACACCTGGGACGACAACTCGCGGTTGATAGGCAGGGTCCGGTAGTGACCATATTCCAGTTGTCTGGCGATGTCTCTCGATGCGGTCTGCTGCTCCGGCGTCGGAGTCAGTTCGGCTGAGGGGGATTCGTTGGCGGGTTCCGGGCTGAGTGCCGCACTGCCCAGTGCGAAAAACAGGCTTCCCAGTAACAGGGTCAGTGCCAGATTACGGGCGGAAAAGGGTAATGTTATCTTTTTCATCATCTTTGAGCAGCGTCTGCTTGTAATATTCTGATTGTAGGGGAGCGTACGCGCGCAAACCAGTTTCTGATTACGATCTTTTGTGACCATTCGAAAAGACTTGAACGGGACCTCTTTTTCTGAATAAATAGAGTGATCGTTCAAATACTGAGTCATTCATGGCCCGTCCCCGTAAACTGGAAACTGACGAATTGCTTGATCGCTGCGTGCCTCTGTTCTGGCAGAAGGGGTATGAAGGCACGAGCATGCGCGACATAGAGCAGCATACCGGCCTTACACCTGGCAGTCTTTACCATGCGTTTGGCAACAAGCGTGCCTTGTTTGTGGCCACGCTGGAGCACTACGTTAATACCCTGATCACCCGGCGTATCCGGCAGCACCTGATCGAACCCGTGTCCGCGCTGGAGGGGGTGAAGCGTTTCCTCACCAGTCTTTTTGCGGTTTCCGGCCATCCAATGGAAAAACAGGCCTGTCTGCTGGTTAAGTCGGCATTTGAGTTGGGGGATGACCCCGCCGAGATTGGTCGGGCCATCCGGCAAGGGCTTTTACGGGTAGAGCTCGGTTTGCAGCAGGCGGTACTGAGGGCCCAGCAGCAAGGCGAGTTGCCGGCGGATATTCCGGCAGAAAAAGTGGCACGGCACCTGAGTCTTCTCATGCCTGGATTGCTGATGGCCCACCGGAACGGAGCAACCTCCAGGCAGCTGGAGGATCAGGTCGACTGGGCTCTGAGCCGGCTGCGATAGAAAAAATTTAACCAGATTTAGAGCAGTCGTTAAAAAACCACTGAAACAAGAACAAAGGAGCACCCTGATGGAAACCCTGAGAACCCCGGATGAGCGTTTCAGGCGCTTGCCAAACTACCCGTTTTCTCCCAACTATCTGGAAGTGGAGGGAATACGGATGCACTACGTGGATGAAGGTCCGGCTACGGCCGCGCCGGTGTTGATGCTGCATGGGGAGCCCAGCTGGTCCTATCTTTACCGGCACATGATCCCGATCTGTGCGGCGGCCGGTAGCCGCGTGATAGTACCGGACCTCATCGGGTTCGGAAAGTCTGACAAGCCGGTGCAGGTGTCAGATTACAGTTATGCACGACATGTATCCTGGTTGCGGCAGTTTATCGAGGCGCTGGATCTGCGGGATATCACCCTGGTTTGCCAGGACTGGGGCAGCCTTCTGGGATTGCGGCTGGCGACTGAGCTGGAAGGTCGCTTTCGGGCCATTGCCATCGGCAATGGCTTCCTGCCAACGGGAGAGCAAAAGGTACCCGCCGCGTTTAAAATCTGGAAGACTTTTGCCCTGAAGACGCCCTATTTTCCGGCCGGGCGCATTGTGGATGTGGGCAGTTTCCGCAAGCTCGGGGCTGATGAGCGGGCTGCCTATGATGCGCCTTTCCCCTCAGCAAAGTATAAGGCCGGTGCCCGCGCGTTCCCGGCACTGGTGCCTGTGTCCCCGGAAGATCCCGGTGCCAGGGAAAACCGGGAAGCCTGGCAGGTATTGGAGCGCTGGGAAAAACCCTTCCTCACGCTTTTCAGTAATGGAGATCCGATCATGCGGGGGGGCGACCGTTACTTCCGGGAACGTGTGCCCGGATGTCAGGGACAGCCCCACCAGACGCTGAAGGGTGGGCATTTCCTGCAGGAAGACTCCGGTACTGAGTTCGCTGAAGCTGTCAACGAACTGATCCGCCGGATGGACTGATGGGCTGCTCCCCGGACTGACTACCAGGCACCCGTATTGGGCATGGATGCCCAGGGTTCCTGTACCGGTAACGCATCTCCGGCCTGCAGGAGTTCTATGGATATGTTATCCGGTGTTCTGATGAAGGCCATATGACCATCCCGCGGAGGGCGATTGATCGTGATCCCGGCATCCATCAGCTTCTGGCACAGGGCGTAAATGTCATCTACCCGGTAAGCGAGGTGACCGAAGTTGCGTCCGCCACTGTATTCCTCCGGATCCCAGTTATAGG
>JAUIAZ010000315.1 GCA_030427465.1 Gammaproteobacteria bacterium
GGCGTTGCTTACCGGGGCCTGCACCACCGCAACAACTGGTAACCTTTACACACTCGCCATTCGCCTTGCCTGGGCTACACTGTATGTAAGTTGATCGATCCAGACCTCTCCTGATCGATTCGGCAGGGCCCGTTTCAACGGTTCGCAGACTGGAATGTGATACGACAGGATGAGCCTCGAAGCAGTATACGAGATCATCGAAAAAGCATGGGAGAGCGATCAGCGAACACATCGTTGCGATCACTGGATTGCCGATCAGCTCGGCTCCCTGCACAATTCGATTGAGCTGACCCAGCTGGACGCAGTGGGATCACTGCGCAGTTTCCTGGCCGACTATATCCGTCTGGCCCCGGACACGCTTGCATGGATCAACCATTGCCTGGACAGAAACCCTGCTGCGGCCTTCATTCGGGCTTTCGTCGAAACCTGCGAAGACTTTTTCCTGATGCCCAGCGCCCGCTTCCTGCAATTGGGCGGCATCAGGACCCTGCTCATCGATGCTTACCAGTGCCACCGCTTGCTCGAAGAGTGCTATGACAACAACCTGAGCCTCCTGGTCGAGCAGCAGACGGGGCAGGCGATGACACCTGCCAACCTGCTGGCTCATCACCTCATCGGCGAACCCTTCGCGAATGAAGTCGACCAAGCCGTTGAAAATCATTTCCGGCGACTGGCAGGGCCAACCGACTACCGCAAGCTCAAGCTCGGCGAACACCTTTATGGTGTGTGCCCTGACGAGGAAAACCTGCTCAGGGAAAACTGGCAGAATCTGCTGCAACGCCACAGCATCGGATTTCGCTTCCTGCGCCAGGCCTGATACCAGATGGGATGAACCCGGTTCAACCCTGATCCGGATCTTCAGACTTGCCGGAGCGTGAGGGCAGCGGAAAAAAGCGAATGACCTGCTCTTCAACCGCACCAGGCGCTGGTTTGACCGGCTTGAGCGGCTTACGCTCTTGGTTGACACGGGTTGGCAGCTCTTTTTGCCCATCGTTTACCAGCCGCTCCAGAAAGCCGCAGGCCACGCATTCCCGTACTGGCGCCGGCTCACCCTCCGGCTGGTAACTGACCAGCCGGTCCATTTCTCCACAGCGAGGGCAGACGGCCCCGGCGATAAAGCGTTTCTTGACCATCAGGCCGCCTCAATAATGCCATTGTGTCTCAGCAGTGCTGCTACATCTGGTTCGCGTCCACGGAAGCTGATGAACAGTTCCAGTGGATCCACACTCCCGCCGCTGGCAAGGATGGTGTCGCGGAAATGATGACCGGTCGACTGATCGAAAATACCTTCTTCCTCAAACAGGCTGAAAGCATCCGCTGACAAAACTTCAGCCCACTTGTAGCTGTAATAGCCCGCAGCATAACCGCCCGCAAAGATATGGCCGAAGCTGTTCTGGAAGCGGTTGAACTCGGGCACCGGAATCACGCTCACCTCCTGGCGGACCTGATCCAGCAGGGCCTGTATACCGCTTGCATCTTCCCCGTTGTATTGCAGGTGCAAAAGGAAGTCGAACAGTGCGAACTCCAGCTGACGCACCATCATCAGACCGGACTGAAAGTTCCTGGCAGCCAGCATCTTCTGAAGCAGATCGGCAGGCAGCGGTTCCCCCGTCTCGTAGTGACCACTGATCAGGGGAATGGCCTCTTCCTGCCAACACCAGTTCTCAAGGAACTGACTGGGTAATTCCACCGCGTCCCAGGCTACGCCATTGATGCCGGATACATCGTAGGTATCCACACGGGTGAGCATGTGATGCAGGGCGTGACCGAACTCGTGGAACAGGGTCGTCACTTCATCATGAGTCAGCAATGCTGGCCGTCCGCCAGTCGGGCGCGAGAAATTACAGGTAATAAACGCCACCGGAAGCTGCAGGGCATGCTCTCCAAGGCGCCGGCGCACCGCATAGTCCGCCATCCAGGCGCCCCCGCGTTTTCTGGAACGTGCATACAGATCCATGTAAATGCTGGCGACCACCTCTCCTTCCTGACGCAAGTGATACACCCGGACTTCGGGGTGATAGGTGGAGAGGCCCTGGGCTTCTTCCAGCGTTACGTTGAACAGACGCTCTACAACGTCAAACATGCCTTCCACCACCCGATCGGCAGGGAAGTAGGGCTTCAGAGCTTCCTGGGAAATGCTGTACTTTTCCTGCCGGAATTTTTCGGACCAGTAGCTGATATCCCAGGCCTTGAGTTCCTCTGCCCCTTGACTACGCGCAAAAGCACTCAGCTCTTCCAGGTCTTGCTGGGCTACTTGTCTGCTTTTATCAGCAAGTTCACGCAAAAAGCCAACCACTTCATCAGTTTTTCGTGCCATTTTGGTAGCCAGCGAATACTCGGCATAATTCTGGAAGCCCAGTAAGGCTGCTTTTTCCTGACGCAGCTTGAGAATTTCCACCATCAACGGCGCATTGTCGTATTCACCCGCATTGGGGCCGACCTCGGAGGCACGTGTCGCGTAGGCCTCATAGGTTTCCCGACGCAACTGCCGGTCGTCAGCGTAGGTCATGACGGCATAATACGAGGGGAATTCGAGCGTCACCAGGTATCCACTGAGAGACTTGCTGCGGGCAGCTTCTGCTGCAGCCTCAAGTGCTGTCTCCGGCAAACCGGCCAACCCATCCGCCTGTTCAAAATGTCGGGTCCAGGCCTGGGTGGCATCCAGTACCTGATCACTGAAACGACTCGACAGTTCACTTAACCGGGAAGAAATTTCCCGATAGCGGCTCTTCTGGTCTTCCGGAAGATCGACCCCGGCGAGATGGAAATCCCGGAGGGTGTTCTGGATGGCTTTCTGTCTGGCAGTCTCAAGCCCGGCAAAGTCTTCACTGCGGGAAAGTTTCTCGTAGGCAGCCTGAAGATTCTGGTTCTGGCCGATCTCGGAGGAGTACTGGGAAAGTAAAGGCAGGCAGGCATTGTAGGCCGCACGAAGCTCATCGGAGTTCATGACACTGTTCAGATGGCTGACCGGCGACCAGAAACGGTTGAGTTCATCACTCATGTCTTCCATCGGCTGGGCGATGGTCTCCCAACTGACTTCCGCTTCCTGCTCAATGGCGCGTATACGTTCGCGATGCCGGTCAAGTATTGCCACCAGACGGTCCTGAAGGGTTCCGGCATCAACACTGTCGAAATCGGGAAAATTCTGAATCACCGCCTGATGTTGCATTTATCTGACCTCTTGACGAAAATTTGCTGTAACGCTTGTGCGCTATTCGCACCTCTGTTTAAACCAGTCCCGGAAGGATCCTCCATGACCATTCGCAGCTATCAGGGCATCACCCCCAAAACCGGCCAACGTGTCTTTGTCGACCCCAGCGCCGTGGTCCTGGGCGATGTCGAACTCGGCGATGACTGCTCAGTCTGGCCGATGACAGTCATCCGGGGGGACATGCATCGCATTCGCATTGGGGCCCGGACCAGTGTACAGGATGGCTCAGTTCTCCACATCACTCACGCAGGGCCCTTCAACCCCGATGGCTACCCACTGATCATCGGAGAAGATGTTACCATCGGCCACAAGGCCATGCTGCACGGGTGTACCATCTCAGACCGGGTGCTCATCGGCATGGGAGCCATAGTGCTGGACGGTGCCACACTAGATTCCGAGCTGATTATTGCCGCCGGGGCCCTGGTACCACCCGGCAAGCACCTGACAAGTGGCTACCTGTATGTGGGTAATCCGGTCAGGCAGGCACGCCCGTTGTCTGAGCGGGAAAAGTCCTTTTTTCTGTATACGGCCAAAAACTACGTGAAGCTCAAAGACCAGCACCTGGCCGAGAACTGGACGGAATAGCTGGGCCCTTGCGCGATCAGGCGCTGAGAGCGCCAGCTTTTTCCAGAATGGCAGCGTAATCAACCGCTCGACGGTGCCCCTTGACCCGCTGCATCAGCGTCTCGCCCTGGGGACCGACAGCATTCAGGTTACGGCCAGCCTCGACAAAGAAATCCACAAAACGGGAAAAGTCATCGGCAATCATGTGTTCATAGGCTTCTTCAAGGACAAAATAATCGGGGTCAGAGCCGTCATAAGGCTTTCTTTCCAGCATTGCCCTGACGCGTTCGTCACTCCACTCTTCACCAATGACCTTGGGTTGGCTGGGTCCGCCTGACATAAATCTGCTCCTGTCTAAAGTCCTTCCAATTCTTCACATATGGCGTCCAAAATGTGAATTTCAACCCGGCGATTGCGCGCCCGGTTGTCTGCACTGTCATTCGGGACCAGTGGCTGCGTTTCTGCGCGGCCGACCGCCTCGACCCGGGTCGCCTCCAGCGT
>JAUIAZ010000316.1 GCA_030427465.1 Gammaproteobacteria bacterium
CGTTGAGGAAGAGTGGATTCTGGAACCCGGTGACATTCTTTATCTACCGCCGCAACTGGCGCACCATGGCGTTGCTCTGGAAAATGGCATTACCCTGAGTGTCGGATTCCGCGCCCCCACCTGGGACGAAATGCTGCCTGATCTGCTCGGACACTGGATCGCAGATCCGGCAGTCGAGAAACCCGCGTTCTCCCACGACTACGCGGATAGCGGCAAACCGCTGGAGCTGGACCCGAGGATCGTGGCAGAAGCCAGGAACTGGTTGGTTGAAAAAGTGAGTTCCCCTCAATTCGGTGAATGGCTGGGTACTTTTCTGTCCGAACCCAAGCAGGAACACACTGTGCAGCCCGCTGAGGAAGCGCTGGTGCCTTCCCGGCAGGCCATGAGCCAGTTGCTGGCGATGCCTGATATGGTACTGTTTCGCAACGAGGGTTCGCGCTTTCTGCTTTCGGCAGTGGATGCCTCGCAGCAGCATCTGGAAGTATACGTCGATGGTAAAGTGTATCGTCTGCCCGAATCACTGCGGCCTGCCATTGAGCGCCTGAGCGAAAACAGCATGGTCGAAGCCCTGACCCTGAGCCCTTGGCGCCAGAATCCCCAGTTCGTGCAATGGCTTTGCGATCTGATCAGCGCCGGTAGTCTGCAGTCACCCCTGGCGGACTGAGCATCCCCAGGACATGCAAACGCCTCGGTTGGTCTTCACGCAACGGCGTGAAATTGGCTGCTACTCAGTCTTCTGTGCCCAGTTCCTTCAGCACCGCCTCTGACAGATAAAAGGGTTCGAGGCGGCGGCGCACCAGCGCTTCCAGGTGCCCCTCGCGACGGTATGCCTTGAGCAGTCGGGGCAGAAAACGCCGGCTCTCCTCCAGAACAGCCTCCTTTGTCAGACCGAATTCCTCCCAGAGGGTGGAAAGCGTCTCGTTTCCGTACTTCTCATAGATATAGTCCACCACCAGCTCGTAGCAATGGCGGAAATAGGGCGTTTTGCGGAAGGCCAACCAGAAGTCGTAGCCCAGGCTAACGAGTTCAAACAGGTCCATGTTGTCCATGCCCTGCAGGAAGTCTCTGATCGGTTTGTCTTCCAGTTGGTCCCAGATATCCAGCGCCGATTGCCTGATCTGCTCATCGGCCATTGAGGCACTGAGGAAGCGCTTGCTTTCGCGCACCAGAAACCCGGTGTTCCGGTCAATGTACTGACGCACATTGTCTTCCACGACCCCTTCCAGGCCTGGGGCCCGCTTGCTGACGAAGTCTTTGCTGATGCGGATCATCTTCGAAACACCGGGCACACTGCGTACCAGGAGATTATTGTCGGTGAGGTAACGAAGCAGCGCCTTGTACACCACACCATTGAGAAGCTCCCGATACACGGGCAGCTCGAGCAGGTGCTCGAGGCTGCGCTCACGGCTTTCCCTCAATTCAATCAGTTTGTCGAGTAATTCTTCGAACTGACGTCGGCTGATTATGCGCTTCAGCGGGGTCTCGGACTGTAAAGGGTCTGAGGTCAGATGCGCCGTGGCTTCACCCGCAATTTCCGCAACAGCTGCGAGAATCTCGTTCTCCACCACGTTTTGCTTGATCGTGGCCTTTACCTGGGCGGCGCTGACAACCCTGTTGAGTTTGACCGACTCGGCCCAGGTAAACAGTTCAGCGACTTCTTTTGTCAACCACTCAAACAGGGGCCCATTCTGAAGCAGTGCCAGCTCGTGCTGAACATGCATTTCCAGCAAACGCTCTGCCAGGGCTCGCGCCGCCGACTGATCCGGCTTGCTCATCAGTTTCTCCGCAGGAAGGGAATGCGTTTCCGCAAAGGGTGGTCTTCCGGGGGCAGTGAGCTGCGAAGCACCCGTTTCAGGACGGTAAGATACTGATGCCCGAAAGAACCTGTGTTATAGGGGATATTATACTTTTCACAGACGGCCTGCACTTCCACTGACATTTCGGGATACCGGTGGGCAGGAACATCCGGAAACAGGTGGTGTTCGATCTGGTAACTCAGGTGGCCACTGAGGGTATGTAACCACTGCCCACCCGTGAAGTTGCTGGACCCCAGCATCTGCCGGTAATACCACTGCGCGCGGCTCTCCCCTTCGCACTCGGCTTCCGTGAAGACCTGAGCATCTTCCGTGAAGTGCCCGCAAAAAATGATGGTGGAGGCCCAGAGATTACGGCCCAGATTGGCGAGGCCATTGCCGGCCGCCACTTTCAGGGCACCGGGACCTGCCAGTGCTGGAAACAGGAGATAGTCTTTGCCGAACTGCTTGAGACCCTTTCTGGCAAAGCGCTTGAGGAAGGGGATTTTCTCCTTGAGCGTGACGGATCCGTCACGCAGTTTGTCGAACTCCAGTTCATGCAGGGCAACCCCCCATTGGAAAAACACACTCAGTAGCACGTAGTTCCCGAACTGCAACAAATGACGGGGCTTCCATTCCTCCTCTTCGGAGAGACGCAGAATGGCATAACCATAATCCCGGTCCTTGCCCAGTATGTTGGTGTAGGTATGGTGCTCATAGTTGTGGGTTCGCCGCCACGATTCAGCATCACAGGCGGTATCCCACTCATAGGATTGAGATTGCAGAGAAGGGTCGTTCATCCAGTCATACTGACCATGCATCACGTTGTGACCAATCTCCATGTTCTCCAGAATCTTCGAGACTGAAAGCGACACGACGCCGGCTCCCCAGGTCAGAGGGCTGCGGCCGAGGTGAATCAGCAGGCGACCGGCGATTTCAGCCTGTTTTTGCAGGCGAACCATCTCACGAATGTAGCGGGCGTCGCGGTCACCAAGATCGGCCAGAGCCCGTTCCCGGATACCATCCAGTTCCTTACCGAAAGCCTCAAGCTCAGTGACTGTCATCAGATTGAGTGGGCGGGTGCGCATGTCCATGTTTTTGCTCCTAGAAAAAATCCGTTCATCAAAATATTGATCACTAGAGGGAGTTGATGGTGACGTCACCATCAGGAATCACGATACAGGCCTGGACCTGCTGTTGTTCATCGGGAATCGGCTGCCCGGTCACAGCATGGATGAGCGAACCACTGCCACGCTGACATTTGCACTCATGGCAGATCCCGCTGCGACAACCGTACTTCGGTGACAGGCCCGCCAGCTCAGCCAGTTCGAGCAGGGTTTTACCATCGGTGCTACGAATGCTTTTACCGGATTTTTGAAAACTCACGGTGGCCGGGCCGCTGGAGACCACCCTTTGCGGGCGACTGCCAAAGCTTTCCTGATGAATCTGTGCCACCTGAGCACCATGATCCAATGTATACTGCCGAACCTTGTCCATGAAACCCTGTGGACCACAGACAAAAAGCTCTCGCTCGGAGAGGTCCGGACAGGCGGCCAGGAGATTTTCGGGCGTAATCTCTCCCTCCTGGTCGGTGTAGCGGATCTCGAGGCGCAAATGGCTGAATTGGCTTGGCAGGCTTTCCAGCCACTGCTTGAAGATCCGCTCACCGGCGTGACGGACGTAGACCAGCAGCACGACATCCTGCTGCGGGCGGCTTTCGCATAATTCGTCCAGCAAGGAGCGAATCGGCGTGATGCCACTTCCGGCAGCCAGCATCAAAGTCCTTTCAGTGTACACCTGTTTATCTTCCTGCCAAACGAACTCACCGCTGGCCGCCGATATTTCCAGGTAAGAACCAACCTGAAGCACCTCTGCAAGACGGGGAGACACACGACCGTCAGCAACCGATTTGATGGTGAGCGTGATGTGTCCATAACGCTCGTAGTACTGCGGGGAACAGGATAGTGAATAAGTCCTCCGGTAGCGTACGCCATTGACATCAACCGTGATACCGACATGCTGCCCTGCGATGAAACCGCCCCACCGCGCGCCCGGCTGCAAGAGCAATGTGTGAGTGCCCGGACACTCTTCCCGAATCGCGAGCAGGCGGGCCATGTGACGTTTCAGGCTGAACTGGGGACTGATGGCACTGAGTACGAAGTCGAGCGTGTCGCTGCGTGTCGCTGCCCTCAGCAGGGGCTGCAGTGGGATTGATTGAGAAGTCATATGAAGCATCCTTTCCGACATCTTGAGTGAACAGTTGTACACCAAAATATGCGACTTGGATAATTCAGTCAACACTTGTACACTGAATAACATTGGCAATTTGATCTACGTCGTCTTTTTGCATCCGCCCTCACTACATACAGGCACGTGAAAATCGCTTTATGGCAACTCGCGAAGAAAAAAAGGAACAAACCCGGCTCGCGCTTATGGATGCCGCATTGGAACTGGTGGCTGAGGGAGAGAACTTTTCCCGCAT
>JAUIAZ010000317.1 GCA_030427465.1 Gammaproteobacteria bacterium
CGCTCTGACCAGTTACGTCAGCCAGTACAGAATCGTCGATAGACTGCAGCTCAGCTTGAGCGGCGAAAGGAGCAGCAACGGCTGCAACCAACAGAACTTTTTTCAGGCCTTTCATTTAGTAATCTCCTAAAAGATTGTTTTTATGTTTTGTGTCTAAAACACTTCCGTGCTTTTTTTGTTGTGGGCAGGAACCGGGCTGAGGTTGTCAGACAATCGATTCCTTACCTGTCTGTAACTTTATGTTGTGTACCGGACCGATTCCGTGAACCCTCTCACACTTTTTCACCACTGCCCGCAAAATATATACATCTGTGTTTTTAACACCGTTGACTGCCCGAAACCTTCTGAGCACGCCTTTTCCTCAGGGATACCCACTCATCCAATTGCCTTTTGGCAGGGTATTAGGGACACTGCCCCACTGGTAACTATCAGGAAAACCACCCAGCCAATGACCCCTGCCCTACATGACCGTCTGTACAGGTTCATTCGGGAAATACAGCCCCCGAATCAAGGTCTTGCCCTCCTGCACGGATCATGGGTACCTAATCAGGAAGCAGCCTGGGTGCTGATTCCTCTTTCCGTCACACTAAGTGCGCATAATAAAGTGGCTGGTACGCGGAAAGACAAGAAGCCAGAGTCCCCGCACAACCGTATCGGACTGATGTCCTATACCGCAGCCAGCCGTCAACTACTGGGTACCGATGGCTTGGGCGAAACGCATGGGCTCCCTGTACCGGACTGCTTTTCTGACTGCCTGAGTGCCTCTTTCAAACAGGCGCTGCTCCTCAACCACCAGGGCCAGCCGCTCATCAACAGCGACGAAGCGCTCGCCGAAGCCTGGGAACGGTGTGAGCAGAGTGCCGCCCTGCGCTGTGACAGGGCGGAAAGCTCCGCAGAAAGTGCCGGTTTTACCTGTGGCCCTTTCACTGCCCACTGGAGCTACAAAGCTTACCAGTCGGCTTTCAATCGGGTGATTGACTATATCTATGCCGGTGACGCCTATCAGGTGAACCTGGCGCAACCGTTTACTGCAGATTTCTCCGGAGATCCTCTGGCGGCTTTTCTCGGCGTCAATGCGTCCAGCTCTGCGCCTTTTTCAGCCTACCTGGAACAGGAGGACTGGCAGTTGCTGTGCTTTTCTCCCGAGAAGTTTCTGGAGTTTGACAAGCAGTCCCTGAAAACGCAGCCGATCAAGGGCACCCGTTCAAGGGGCGCCAACCCTCGTGAAGACGAGGCTCTGGCCAGAGAACTACGTGAAAGCGCGAAAGATCGGGCAGAGAACCTGATGATCGTAGACCTGCTAAGAAATGATCTCGGGCGTATATCCGAAACCGGGTCGGTTTCCGTGCCGGAACTGTTCGCGATTGAGAGCTATTCCAACGTTCATCATCTGGTCAGTACCGTCACATCGAAGCTCAGAAAAGAAATTTCCCCGATGCAGGCCCTGCTGGACTGCATGCCAGGCGGGTCCATTACCGGAGCTCCTAAAAAGCGGGCCATGGAAATCATCCGGGAACTGGAGACGGCCGACCGGGGCGCCTACTGTGGTTCTGTTTTTCTGCAGACTGATGATTGGCTCTGCAGCAACATCACCATACGAACGGCGACCGTTTACCGGGGTAAAATCACACTGTGGGGAGGCGGGGGCATTGTGGCCGACAGTGACTGCCTTTCCGAATACCGGGAATCCATTATCAAGGTCGACCATATCGTGAAGGCCCTGGGCGGGCCCTCATTGCTGGATACGCTGGCAGATCAGTCGCTCACCATCTGACTGACCTTCAGGATTTCCTGCTTCAGGTCTTCATAGCTGTGAACGGCGGGAAACTGCGGAAATTCCGCGATGACATTGTCCGGCGCATGGAACAGGATGCCGGACTCTGCTTCAGCCAACATGGTGGTGTCGTTATACGAGTCGCCGGCGGCAATCACGCGGTAATTGAGGCTGTGGAACGCTTTGACCGACATCCGTTTCGGGTCTTTCTGGCGCAGGACGTAGTTTGTGACCCGGCCTTTCTCATCGGTTTCCAGCCGGTGACAGAACAAGGTGGGATATCCCAGCTTTTTCATCAAGGGCATCGCAAACTCATAGAACGTATCTGAAAGGATGATGACCTGAAAGCGCGGGTTCAACCAGTCGATGAACTCCTTCGCGCCTGGCAGCGGATCCAGCGTTTCAATGACGGCCTGAATGTCCGGCAGGCCATAGCCGTTCTCATCGAGAATTTTCAGCCGCTGTTTCATCAGCACATCGTAATCCGGAATGTCGCGCGTGGTCGCCTTCAGGGCTTCAATGCCGGTTTTTTCTGCAAAAGCGATCCAGATTTCCGGGATTAACACCCCTTCCAGGTCCAGACAGACCAGTTCCATAAGCTATCTCCGATACTGTTTGATTAACTGCGGGCTAGTCTAACGGAAGCCGCGAAGCGATGCAGCCCGAAACCGTCCGCCAGCAGAGCCCTGTCACAAACCCTCAGTAAGTTGGCAGTGAAATGTCCGAAAACAGGGCATCCAGGTCGGCTTTACTGCTGTGACTCATGGCCTGATCAATAAGCTCTCTCGTGAGATGGGGCGCGAAACGCTGTACAAAGTCGTACATGTAACCACGCATGAATGTGCCTTTGCGGAATCCGATTTTGGTGGTGCTGCTTTTGAACAGCCGACTGGCATCCAGCACTACAAGATCGGCATCCGCAACGGGGTCGACCGCCATTCGCGCAACGATACCGACACCCAGGCCAAGACGCACATAGGTCTTGATGACATCGGCATCCGCAGCGGTGAATACCACATTCGGGTTGAGGCCTTTTTCAGAAAAGGCTTCATCCAGTTTCGAACGACCGGTGAAACCGTAGACATAGGTGACAAGCGGATAATCAGCGAGGTACTCAAGCTCAAGTTTCTTTACAGCCGTCAGCGGATGGTTACGCGGGACGATGACACAGCGATTCCAGCGATAACAGGGCATCATGATAAGGTCGGCAAAATGTTCCATGGCTTCTGTCGCAATCGCAAAATCGACGGTGCCATCTGCCGCCATTTCAGCAATCTGCATGGGCGTTCCCTGGTGCATATGCAGTGACACCTGAGGGTACTCTTCGATAAAACTGCGGATCACCGACGGCAGGGCATAACGCGCTTGCGTATGGGTAGTGGCTATGCTGAGGTCACCCTTGCGCTGGTTACTGAACTCCTGCGCCATGCGCTTGATGCCTTCGACCTTACGAAGGATTTCACCGGCCGCTTCAATGATGGTTTCACCCGCAGGCGTAATCCGGGTGAGGTGTTTACCACTGCGGGCAAATATCTCAACCCCCAGCTCATCTTCGAGCAGGCGAATCTGTTTGCTGATTCCGGGCTGGGAAGTGTACAGACTCTGGGCAGTGGCTGACACATTCAGGTCGTGGTGCGCTACTTCCCATTTTATTTGTCTTTTTATTTTGAGCCTTTCACACGCAGATCTTCACATCCCCGCTTTCCCGAAGCATACTTCAACTTCAGCTTAAGCGCGACTTTCCCGATCAGAGAGTTGCACCTCGTCAAATTTTCGTTTGTTCTTTCGCGCCAGACCAGCAGGACTCATGACGCTCCTTGAAACCAAGTTCAACCCGCCGCCATTGCCTCCACATGTTATCCCGAGGGATCGCCTGTTACAGCCTTTTGGTGATACTTCCCGGTTGCGACTGGGAGCGCTGATCGCACCAGCCGGATTTGGCAAAACAACAGTGGCGCAGCAATGGCTGGAGAAATCCGGTGTGGATTACGCCTGGTGGTCGCTGGATCGCATGGACAATAGCCCGGCGCGCTTCCTGACTTATTTTATTGCGTTACTGGAGCGGGCCACCGGTCTCAACCTGCCGGAGATCAGGCCGGAAGCTGAAACTGAAAGTCTTTTGCCCGCAATGACCACGCTGATCAATCAGCTTGAAGCTGATATGGAAGAGCCTGCGGTTCTGGTTCTGGATGATTTCCACTGTGTGAATCATCCCAAGATCCTGGAAGCCATTGCCTACTGGGTGGATTATGCCCCACGCGGTTGCCTCCTGTGCCTGACGGCGCGCAGCGAACCCGCCCTGCCCCTGCCTCGCTGGAAGGTCAAGCGCTTTGCGCGGGTTCTTTACGCAGCTGACCTGCTTTTCAGCCCTGAAGAAACCATGGCCTATTGTCAGGAACGCGGGATCGCGTCTCCTTCCGGAGAGTTTCTCGCCGCTCTGCAGAACCAGACTTCCGGCTGGATTGCCGCCCTGCACCTGGCCCTGGACC
>JAUIAZ010000318.1 GCA_030427465.1 Gammaproteobacteria bacterium
AAGCTATTGATATGGGTATGAAACACGCTAAAGGCGTAGTGAATTTCCTCTTTGCTAAGCATCCGGTCTTTACTGGACTCCACGCCACCGGCATCGTCCACGGTAAATGCTGCGGCTGGGTTGTTCAGCGTTAAGTCGAGCTTTATCGCATGTCGAAACAGCTGCTTCATGTACATCAAGGTGTCGTTGGCAATGGTAGGGCGGTTACTTTCTCTAATACACTCTAATACTTCGCGTACATGTGTTGGCCGCACTGCTTGGATAGGGAGTTGACCAATCACGGGTGCAATCTCTTTGGTAAAAACACGTTTGGGTATATTTGGGTGTTTTAACCGGCGACTTAAGTCTTTGGAATACCAGTCTTGAAACAGCTGGCTGACATTTTGGATCTCTGGGATGGTTTCAATAGCGCGAATTGCTAATGGATCTTCACCTTGCTGAAGTTGTAGCTGCATTTTAGACGATTCAAGTCGAGCCTCTGCTAACGTCATACTTGGATATTGACCGAGCGTGGCTTCTCGTCGTCCGTTTAGGCTGGTATACCTTAGCATCCAATACGGCATGCCAGATTTTCTTACGCAAAAATATAGGCCATTACCATCACTGTATTTTTTGTTTGCTGCTGCGGTGCGAGCATAAGACTGCACCTGAGTTGCGGTTAGTTTTGCCATCGTTTGTTACTCTATATTCCTAAGAAATCGTTAAAATTTGCTCACCATTGCCCACCACTGTTTGTTTATCGATTGGTTCGATAGTTGAGTGATTGAACAATCTGCAAGCAGCACGATAAGTGGGGATGGCATAGGGCGGTGGTGAGATAGATGCAAAAATCTGCTCACCAGATACCTTGACTTTTTGCTTATTGAGTCAAAAAAACAGGTCTTGCCCACCATTTTGCCCACCACTTAAACAGCAACTGGTAACGGACATCTGCAAACCGATTTGGACGGGAAAAATAAAAAAGCCCTGTATTTACAAGTAAATAACAGGGCTTCTAAGACATTCTTGGACGGGTAAAAAAACTATTCGATGTTTTGCACCTGCTCGCGCATCTGCTCGACAAGTACCTTGAGGTCCACCGACAACTGCGAAGTTTCCGCTGCCAGAGACTTGGAGCCGAGCGTATTGGCTTCGCGGTTGAGCTCCTGCATCAGAAAATCGAGACGCCGGCCGACCGGCTCATCCCGGCGCAGGACATCTTTGACTTCGGCGCAGTGGGTTTCCAGCCGGTCCAGTTCCTCAGCCACATCGGCCTTCTGAGCCAGCATCACCATTTCCTGCTCCAGCCTTCCCGGGTCCAGATCCAGGTCGAGCTCCTCAAACCGGGCTCGCAGCGCCTCGTTCTGACGATCAATGATCTGCGGCAGACGATCCCGCACCGTACTGACAATTTTGCGGATCCCTTCTACGCGCTCCTCAATCAGCGGTTTCAGGCGCTCACCTTCTTTCTCCCGCGATTCCACCAGCGCTTCCAGTGCCTCCTCAAAGGCACTCAATGCCTCTTCGCGCACCGGTTCGTGATCAAACTCTTCCGCATCCATGACTCCGGGCCAGCGCAGTACCTCGAACGCGGATATGTGCGCCGGGTTGTCGAGCACCCGGTTAATCTGGTTCAGAACATGATTCAGGTTTTCCGCAACATCCATGTTGACCTGAATGCTGCTGGTGGCGCGCGCATCCAGCTGCAGATGCAGCCAGCATTCCAGCTTGCCGCGACTGACAAAGCGCCCCAGCAACTGGCGCAGCTGCGGTTCGATTTCGCGTACGGCTTCCGGCATACGGAATACCGGTTCGAGATAACGGTGATTCACGGAACGCAGCTCCCAGGTCAGGCTACCCCAGGGCTGGCGACTTTCCTTTCGCGCATAGGCGGTCATGCTTTTAATCATACACACACTCGGTTACTCGACAGGGACGAACTGTTAATCGGGTCATGGTACACTTGCCGCCCTCACAACTGAAGGAGAACCCGAATGAGACCCAGTGGCCGCCAGCCGAATGAAGCCCGCAACATCCAGATCGAACGCAACTACACCAAGCATGCAGAGGGCTCGGTACTCATGGCTTTTGGCGACACACGCGTGCTCTGCACCGCCACGGTGGAAAGTGGCGTACCGCGGTTTCTCAAGGGTGCTGGTCAGGGCTGGCTGACAGCGGAATACGGCATGTTGCCACGCGCCACCGGTAGCCGCACACAGCGCGAAGCCGCCCGTGGCAAGCAGACCGGAAGAACAGTTGAGATCCAGCGTCTGATTGGTCGCTCACTGCGGGCCGCGCTGGACATGAGCCTGATACCCGACGTCACCATCACGCTGGATTGCGATGTTCTGCAGGCAGATGGCGGCACACGCACAGCGTCCATTACCGGTGCCTATGTGGCGCTGGCTGATGCCCTGGTTTGTGCGCGGGAAAAGGGACTGATCAAGCAGTCGCCGCTGGTGCGTCAGGTCAGCGCTGTCTCAGTCGGTATCTTTGAAGGGGCGCCGGTACTGGATCTCGACTATGCCGAAGATTCCAGGGCGGAAACCGACATGAATGTGGTCATGACCAGTGACGGAGGCTTTGTAGAGGTTCAGGGAACCGCTGAAGGCAAGCCGTTCACACCCGAGGAGTTCCAGGCCATGCTGGACCTTGCACGTCAGGGCGGAGAGCAACTTTTCGAGGCACAGCGGGCAGCACTCGCGGGTAGTTAAGCTGCCTCCCTCAGTAGTCGAGCTGGTAATCGATGATCAGCGGCGCGTGGTCGGAAAAACGGGTATCCATATCGATCCACGCGTCATCAATGATGTTTTTGAGCCCGGGTGTCGCAAGCTGATAATCCAGGCGACAGCCCGCCTGTCTCCGCCAGCCTTCGGCCCACTCCGGCCAGCAGGTAAACTGGTTCTTCTCACCGTTCACCCGCCGGAAGGCATCCACATAACCCCACTCCCCTATCACCCGGTCCATCCAATCACGCTCATGCGCCAGGAACCCGGATGTTTCTGTCTTGTGGTGACGCGGACTGGCATCAGACACCAGGTGCGCGGTCTGGAAGTTGCCACAGAAGAGGAATTGTCGGCGTTTGCGTAAGGTCTTCTGCAGGTGGGCGCCAAAGGCATCCAGAAAATCGTCTTTTTCTGCCTGTTTTTCATCACTGCCCCGAGCACTGGGGATGAGCACGGAAGCGACACTCACGGAGTCGAAGTCGGCCTGCAGGAAAGCACCGTTCATGTCGGCAGCAGGATAGGCGAAGCCCATCATGATGGCCTTCGGAACAATCCGGGAATAGATGCCAACGCCCCCATTCTCTACATTTTCGGCGTCGAGATAATAGCCTTCATAGCCTTTCGGACGGAAATCTCCGTCTTCAAGCTCAACGACTCGCATACGATGATCCTGCATGCAGATGACGTCCGGGCTGACCTGATCAACCCACTCGAAGAAACCCTTGTCCACGGCCTGCTTCAACCCGTTGACACTTATGGAGACAACCCTCATTGATGCTTCCTATCCTTTTTTGCGTGTATGATACTGAAAACACACCCTCGAATGTAGCTCGGAGATTACCTAAGTTCCCATGCTGGCCTACCAGAAAGCCTTTATCCAATTTGCGCTGGACTGCGGCGTCCTTCGCTTCGGTGAGTTCACCCTGAAATCCGGTCGCAAAAGCCCTTACTTTTTCAATGCTGGCCTGTTTCAGACTGCACGCACACTCGCCCAGCTCGGTGAGTTTTACGCACAGGCGCTGCAACACAGCAACATCAGTTACGACATGGTGTTCGGCCCGGCGTACAAGGGAATCCCTCTGGTATCCTCACTTGCCGTAGCCCTTGCCAACGAATACAACCAGGATGTTCCTTATGCCTTCAATCGCAAAGAAGCCAAGGACCACGGGGAAGGCGGCCTGATCGTCGGGGCACCGCTTAACGGCAAAGTCTTGATTGTAGACGATGTTATTACTGCCGGCACGGCAATCCGTGAAGTCATGGACATTATCACCAGCCACAATGCCCGGCCGGCCGCCGTGCTGGTTGCCCTGGACCGACAGGAAAAAGGCAAGGGCGAGCTGTCCGCGATTCAGGAAATCGAGCGGGACTTCAACATCCCGGTGGTCGCGATCATTCAGCTTTCGCAGATTCTTGAGTATGTCGAAACAGACAATCAGTACGCCGGCTTCATACCTGCCATCCGGCAGTACCGGGCCAACTACGGCACCGAATCCTGAAGTGACCAGATCACAGGCAGGCTGCGCCAGATCAGGCTGATACCGACCAG
>JAUIAZ010000319.1 GCA_030427465.1 Gammaproteobacteria bacterium
GGAATGATGCGCGCATCCGCCGAGGGTAATTGCCAGGCCGATGGAAAGTAGTCGGGTGAGTGGCTGGTGCATCACGAGCTCCGTTCTCATTGTTTTTCTGCGGGTGTAGAGGGTACAAGCATTCGCTGGCCTGCCTGGAAGCAGGCTGGAAAATAAAGTGTCTTTACAAAAACATACGTTAAACCGGGCGGGATCTCCACTCCCACGTTCTACAGACCTGGTCTAGAATCAGGAAATGTCTTATTCCATCTGTATGGGTTCGGGGTGCGGTCTGGGCAGAAAGCTCTCACGGGGGTTTGGCCGGCTTCCGTTTGAGCT
The DNA here is from genome assembly GCA_030427465.1 of Gammaproteobacteria bacterium. GTDB lineage: Bacteria > Pseudomonadota > Gammaproteobacteria > Pseudomonadales > Oleiphilaceae > JADJWY01. The sequence continues at coordinate 319 of JAUIAZ010000319.1, forward strand.
TGGAAGGTGAAGCGCCAGCCTTTCGCTGCTTGAACAGGACTGACACCTAAGGCTGAATTAGTTGACAATGTAGAGAAGCCGGAGAGTGTTGCTTTTGGCTGCCTGTACTCAAGTCTTCCGACCTGCTCCGCTTGCGTCTGCCAGGGTGTACTGATTCAGGGAGTCGATATAGGCCCAAGTGGCCGTTTTCAGATAGCGTTTAAGGCGGCAGTTGCTGGTCATTCTGCAGCGGTTGGTATCAGGATCGAAGCATTCAACCATGTTCATACTGGGCTCCAGACTGGTGACTAGATCACCCAAGCGCAGCTTGCCGGAATCGGCGGCGATTTTCAAACCTCCGCCCTTGCCTTTGCTGGTTTCTATGTAAGCTAACTGTGATAGTCGGTGTACCACTTTCACCAGGTGATTGCGGGAGATGTCAAAGTATTCGGCGATCTGTTTTACGCTGAAACTTTCTTGGGGATTGGCTTGAAGATACATGAGTGTCCGCAGACCATAGTCAGTAAAGGTAGTCAGCTGCATAGTGAATCCGGTTTAATCAGTTGAAATTCAGCGAAGCGAGTTTTAATGTGTATTTGAAATACATATTAAAGGATGATGCCATGCTGTCACAAAGTACCATCGATATCGTTAAGTCTACCGCACCGATACTGGATGAGCAGGGAGAAAAATTGACCCGCCATTTCTATGAGCGGATGTTCAAACACAATCCAGAGGTGGCGCCTTATTTTAACCCGGCCCATCAGCAGGTCGGCGGCACTCAGCAGCGGGCACTGGCTGCTGCTATCTGCGCCTATGCAGCGAATATCGATAACCTGGAGGTACTCGGCGAGGCGGTGGAGCTGATTGCCCAGAAGCACGCTTCACTGCAGATCAAGCCGGACCATTATCCGGTGGTGGGTGAAAACCTGCTGGCCTCAATTCAGGAGGTGCTGGGAGGAGCGGCAACCCCGGACATCGTGGAAGCCTGGGGCGAGGCCTATGGTTTTCTGGCGGATATCCTCATTGCCCGGGAGCAGGAAATTTACCGTTCCAGTGCTGAAAAAACCGGTGGCTGGGAGGGTTTCCGCCGGTTCGTTGTCAGCCGCAAGGTGATTGAGAGTGACCTGATTACCTCTTTCTATCTGGAGCCGGAGGACAAGGGGGCACTGCCTGAGTTTCTTCCCGGCCAGTACGTGACGGTGCGTGTGCCCGCGGCTGATGGTACTTCCACCATGCGTAACTACAGCCTGTCGGATACCCCGGGGAAAGACTACCTGCGGATCAGTGTTAAACGCGAAACTGGTGCGGATCAGGTGCCGGATGGTTATGTTTCCAATAGGTTGCATGACAGAACTGAAGAGGGCGCAGCGATTGAGGTGGGGCCTCCCTGTGGTGAGTTCTTTCTTGATGTGACTGAACAGCATCAGCGGCCGCTGGTGTTACTGGCGGCAGGGATTGGCATCACACCGATTCTGAGCATTTTACAAACGGCTGTACAGGCAATGCCGGAGCGCCCGATTGTGTTTGTGCATGCCTGTCTGAATCCCCGGGTCCAGGCGTTCAAATCGGTAGTGGATGCGCTTGCTGAGCAGCATCCCCAGCTGACGGTGCGTTATCGCTATGATGAGTTGTCTGATGGCGAGCTGCTTTCGGACGCCAATGCGTCAGAAGGTTTGGCAGATGCGGAATTTATCGAGTCATTACTGCCTGGGAAAGACGCGGATTATTACTTTTGTGGACCCCGGCCTTTTATGGTGAACATCTATCGGGACCTGTTACAGTGGGGCATACCTGCCTCGCAGGTTCACTTTGAATTTTTTGGCCCCCGGGAAGAACTGGCGAAAGCAGCGGAATAAGCATGCCGCAGGATAAGAGTGACACCGAAAAAGCGCCAACGGAAACCGGTGACAGGGTCAAACCCCTGTCATCGAGCCCCTGCTACATGGATGAATTTCCCGAATACTTTGGCTTGCCGGGAAAAGCAGAAAAGCCCGCAGGCAAGCCGTGCGATGCGCCAGAGTCCAACGATCAGCCCCCCAACCCTGATAGAGAATAAATAGCCTGAGCCGCCTGTCCCCGTTTTCATGCTGACACTTGCTTTTCACTTATGAACATAAAAAAATTCTTCGGTTATTTTGTTCCCGAGCCGTCCAATCTGAGCGGTGTCGAACAGGTGCGTACGGTGCTGGCAGCGTTTGTCGCCGTGTGGCTGCTGATGCTGATCAGCTGGTACAGCCTCGACAAAGCGGCCGTGCCGCTGATGCTGGCGTCCATGGGCGCGTCGGCAGTGATTCTGTTTGCCGCCTTTAACAGCCCGTTGGCGCAACCCTGGTCATTTGTGGGCAGTCACTTGCTGGCGGCTGCGATCGGTGTCAGTTGTGCCCGCTGGGTGGATGCATTGTGGCTGGCGGCCTCCTTGTCGGTAGCGCTGACATTGCTGGCCATGTTGCGCCTGCATTGTCTGCACCCTCCCGGTGGTGCCACGGCGCTTGTTCCGGTACTGGGCGGTGACAGTGTGCATGCGCTGGGTTACCAGCTGGTGCTAACCCCGGTGGCGCTGAATATTGTGGTGCTGCTACTGCTGGCGTGGATTGTGAACCGCAGTCTGGGGCGCAAATATCCCTACCGGGCCAAACGCGCGCAGACCGGGAACCCCCATTCCCTGAAAGATCCCAAGGCCAGCGAACGCTTGGGTGTTACCGAAGCCGATGTGGCGGCAGCCTTGCGGGATGTGGACGCCTATCTCGACGTTTCCGAAGAGGACCTGAATCAGGTGTATCGAATGGCCGAAGCCAAAGCCCGGGAACGTCATCGCATGTCACCCTATTGTGGCGATCTGATGTCGCGGGATCTGATAGTGGTGCGGCCGGAAACCCATCAGGAAACGGCGTGGCAATTACTGGAAAAACACAAGATCAAAGCGCTGCCGGTGGTTGACGAGCACCACCGGGTAAAGGGCATTGTTACCCTGATTGATTTTCTTAAACCTCTGGGGGTGCGCCCTCAGCCGGTGGCAGCGCCCTCGCGGCGGCGCAGCGGCGTACTGAAAAACCTCAAAAGGTTTTCGGGCACATGCGCTACGGATCACGTGGTAGCAGAGATCATGACTGCAAATGTATTTACCGCCAGAACGGACCAGCATCTGCTGGAACTGATGCCGCAGGTATGTGTTACCGAGCTGCATCACATACCTGTTGTGGACGATCAGCAAAAGCTTGTAGGGATTATTACCAGCTCTGATCTGCTGGCGGCCCTGTACCTGTACAATGTTAATCCCAAGGAAACTCAATCGGGAAGTGATTCTTGAAAACAGGCAGAATCGGCCCCAGCCTTTGCGGCAAGAGAAGTCATCAAATGTGGCTGTATGGATGTGATCTCAAAGCATCAGGCGAGTCTATCCGGTGAGATTACTTAGACGATGGCAATGACCCTTGACATGAGCAGGATGACCTGAACCTCGTCATGTAATAGCGAATGAATGAACGAAATAACCATCAGATTGCGGATATTTGCGGCCTTTCAGGCGCGCAAAAATATTCTCGACCAAGTGCCTCTAGAGAGAGAAATTCCAGTCACTTTCATCGGTATGTGGTTTCGAATTGCTTCTCCTCGAGAAAATTGGAACGGAACCTTTCGATCGAGTCATCTCTCTGAGTGACTCCTTTGAAATGTTTGCCTGGCAGCCAGTGATTTCGAGTTTCACAGGCAACCAAAAACATGACCTTGCATCTGTGTTGACAGCCTATCAGACGGTAGATGCTGAGGTGACTGAGCTCTGGCAGAGCCAGGGGCTGCATGCTTACCTGCATCACCTGAACGCCGTCTTTGGCTATCAGCCACTCTGGATCAGAACTCCGCTGCGTTTCTGATCCTGCTCAGAAACGGGCTATCTCATCTTCAGTCAAGGGCCGGGCTTCGCC
>JAUIAZ010000026.1 GCA_030427465.1 Gammaproteobacteria bacterium
TGAATGAGCACTTCGTCAAGAGCCTGTATGAAACCATGCTGCTGATACTCGGCCACACGGGCGCCAAGCTGGTACGCTACTGGCGCCCGGAAGACATGGAGCGCATGGAAGGCCTGTACCGGGAAATGAAGGAGCGTTTCGAGAAGGGGGATGTCCAGGGCTTCCTGCAGTTGGGAATCGAATACACCCAGGCTTCGCTGGCCTATGCCGACAATTACTTCGTCGTCGAGATGATCCGTGACCTGTGGCCTTCTGCCAAGCGTTGCAGCTTCATGGCCCTGAGACAGGGGCCGGGCGTGATACTGGATAACCTGGAATATATGAAGCGTTCGCTGGAAGCGATCAAGGCGCACGATGAGAAAGGGCTTTACCAGTTACTGGAAAGCTACGCTGACCGCCAATGCCAGCAGGTGCTGGCCTGCCTGAAGCAGGATGCCGAGCGCCAACAACGCTAGTCCCGCCTCACACGGACGGGCGGTTCTTGCCGCCTAGCTCTTGTTTTCCTTGAGGCTCAAGTGACTGATATCTGGTGCGACCGGCTCTTTCTCGTCCGGTAGTTGCCCCATGTCGCTGCCGACCGGTGCCAGATCCCAGTTAATTGCTGACAGGTCACTGATTGGGGAAGCCACGGTTTCTGTCGGATCACCGATGCGGGAACCCACCGGCAGCACATTCCAGTCCACGCCCTTGAGGATCTCGTCGATCCGGGACACCTCCTGGGCCTGGTCTTCTTCACTGACTTCCGTGACTTCCGGTAAAGGGGGCGTTTCCGGTTCCTGGCTGCTGCCCTGCACGGCCTGAGTCGCCTGAGTCGCCTGAGTCGCTGACGAGGCTGAAGCATTAGCTGCAGCCCCGGCTGCTGCACCCGACGCTGTGCCACTGGCGGTACTGCCTGCCGGACTCGCCGCCGCGCCTGCGGTTTCACCTGCCATGTGCCGGATGCTGACGACGGCACCGGCACGCTTCAGGGCTATTTCGTATTTCCGGGCCGTGGTCTCATCCAGTCGGTTCCTGAGAATAACCGGTGCCCCGCTGGCGAACATGCGTTCCACCTGCTCGTCACTGGCCTTGAACAGGGCTTTCAGGTTACTGCGAACCTGGGCGGGGTCGAAACCCTCAACCAGTTGCCCGTCAAAGAGAACTTCGTACATCCCATTTCTCCTAACTGGTGCCCGGCGCCTCACTCAAAAACTCACCGGGGCTATATGCCTAAGCGTAAACCAGGATGGGGTAAGCTGCCAGCATGCCCGGCTATGCGGCACGGAAAACGACTTACTGGCAGTCGTACTGATTGTCGTCGTCAAAGGCAATGGCTACCTGATCATAGCCCAGGTGGCTCAGATCGCGGATCAGGGGACGGTTCAGCAGGATACTGTGGCAGATCTGGCGCACACTGGCCTGCAGTGCTTCCGGGGCGGGCGTGTCGTCATAACGGAAGTCGAGAATCATGTAACGCACCGGATCCGCTGCGCCCTGCTCCACCACGTCAATGCTCTGGTAACCGAGGAACCAGAGATCCTCCTCCACGACTTCTTCCAGCGTGGCCAGTTCCAGATGAACTCTTTCCAGGTGCTCCTCAGCGTTTGACGGAGCTGAGAAAAACAGGCTCAAAGCCAGTACCAGGAGGGTGCGGATTCGTGTCAGTGACGGGTGCATCGTTCTCTCCCTGAAGATTGATGAAACCAGTCTAAAGTGCCTGAGCCCCTGTGAGAAGGCACCAGGTCGGGCATAAGCCGCTTTTTTTCATTGGTTTACAAAGCAAAGGCAGGAAAGCAGATGAAAGACTGCCGCCAGGTGACTGCCAGATCAGGAGTTGAGTTTTTCCGGGGTTTGCTCCAGCCAGCTCTCGACCAACAAGGGGTATTTCTGCAGACTCACTTGCAAGCCAGCCAGGTCAAAGGCATCCAGGGCGCGGGTCAGTTCTCGCGCATAGTCACGCAGGGGTCTGAAGTCGTGAGCCTTGGCGAGATCCGTCAGGCTGTCGGCAAACTGGCGTATTTCTGCCAGATCGCCGCTGTCCTTGAGCTCTTCCCAGGTCAGCCCGATCTCTTCGAGCAGGGCTGCCAGGTTACGCTTTTCAGGTGCGGCTGTTGCGGAACTGCCAGAGAGAACCGCAGCCGCTGGAGATTCCGGGCTGGCAGATGCCCCGGCAGCCGCGGGCCGTGGCTTGGTCGGGGACTTGACCGGAGGCTGGTTTGGCAGCACTTCCTGCAGTGTGTTGAACAGGCTGGCCCAGTCAATCGGTTTACGCAGCGCCCGGAAAAAACCATGACGATGATAGCGTTCCACATCGTCGGCGAGGGTCGATCCGGTCAGGGCGATGATCGGAATATCCCGGGTATCTTCAAGATCCTTGAGGAGCTTTGTGGCTTCATAGCCGTCCATGACCGGCATGCGCAAATCCATCAGAATTGCTTCCGGCTGGTGCTGGCGTGCCAGGGAGATGGCCTTCTCGCCATTCTCGGCCTCGAGCACCCGCACTTTCGAGCCGGCGAAGTGATCCCTCAGCAAGACCCGGTTCATATCCACATCATCCACGATCAACAACGTACATTCACCAAAATCCGGCCGCCGGGTCTGGATCTCCTGCGTCACTGCTGCCGGCTGACTGATGGCGACATGATGCAGCCGGACCTCAAACCGCGTGCCCACGCCAACTTCACTGCGCAGACCGATCTCTCCATTCATGATCTCGACCAGCTTCTTGCTGATGGCCAGTCCCAAGCCTGTGCCACCATACTGACGGTTACTCTGGCCTTCCTGCTGTTCGAAGGCATTGAAGATACGCGACTGCTGGTCGGCTTCAATCCCGATTCCGGTGTCCTCAACCACAATCAGCAACTCGACATAGGTGGGGTCATCCGCCATCGGCGCACATTCCAGGGCTAGGAGAATGTGCCCTTCATGAGTGAATTTGATGGCGTTGCCGAGCAGATTGAAGATCACCTGGCGCAAACGTACTTCATCCAGGATCAGGGCTTCCGGAATGCTGTCATCAATTCGCGAGCGCAGTTCCAGATTCTGCTGTGCGGTGCGTGCCGAGAATATCTGCACAATGTCCTCAAACAGTTTGCGCGGATCCACCGGGGCGTACTCAACCCGCAACTTGCCCGACTCAATGCGCGACAGGTCCAGGATGTCATTAATGATGGTCAACAGCGCCCGCCCGCCCTTGCGGATGGCTTCCAGATAGCTTTTCTGACGCGGTTCTTTCAACAAGCCGTCCAGCAGTTCGGCGTAGCCGATGACAGCATTCATCGGTGTGCGGATTTCATGTGACATGTTGGCGAGGAACTCACTTTTGGCCTGGTTGGCCGCTTCCGCCTCACGCGCCAGATGTTCGGCCTGGCGCTTGGCGGCGCGCAGCCGTTCTTCGCTGTAACGCAGGGCTTCCTCCGAACGCACCCGTACAGCCACTTCCTTGGACAGTTTCCGGTTCCAGTACATGAAGATCGCAATCACCAGCACCGCGACTGCAGTGATGCGCCAGAGCATTTGCAGATCCGGCTGCTCCTCATAGCGCAGGCTGATCCAGCGGCGGAAGATTTCGTCGCGCTCCTGGTCCGTAATCGTGGCCAGGCCTTTGCTCAGGATACCGGCCAGCACCGGCCAGTCGCGACGCACGCCAATCGCAATGCGCTCGCTGAAAGTGGTGACCCCGGTCAGCTTGACGTTGGTAATACCCAGCCGGTTGACCGCATAAGAGATCCGCGGAATATTGCTGACCAGTACATCGATTTCGCCATTCGACAGGGCAAACAGCCCATCGTCCAGCGAGTCGAGCAGAACCAGTTGCAGATCGTTCGGATAGTCCATGAGGAAGTGGTGGCTGGCGTAATCGCGCACCACGGCCACACGTTCATCACCGAGTTCATCCAGGCTACCGATGAAGCGCATGTCATCACGCACTGCCATGACGATGGGATAATTGAGGTAGGCATCGGTAAAGGTGAAGCGGGACTGCACCTGTGGCGTCAGAGACACCGCGCTGACCAGATCAACCTCACCGCGTTGCAGGGCCACCAGCGCCGCCCCGATACTGCTTACCGGACGCCGCTCAAAAGTGACTTCGAGACGCTCTTCCAGCAAGCCAAGAATATCGGTCACGACCCCTTCATACTGATCTTCATTCAGGCGCTCGAAGGGTGCCCAGTCCGGCAGGCCGGCGATCACTATCTCGGGATGGGCATCAAGCCAGGAGCGCTCGAAGTTGGTCAGCAATTCCCGGCTGCGGGCATTCGTTTGCAGAGCGGTCAGAAGCGCACACAGCAGCAAAACCCACAGCGCCATAGCCCTGCGAGCACCCACCGCGATTCGCCGGCTGCTCACAGGCTTACCTCAGCTATCAAGCGCGATCTGAACCTGATTGCGGCCTTCTGCCTTGGCTTTGTATAGGGCCTGGTCAGCGCGCTCGAAAACGCTGTCAAGGTCATCCTGCTCCTTCATCTGGGTAACGCCAAAGGACATTGTAATCTGCACCTTCTGGTTGCGGAAGTGAAAGGGCAGGCGCGCGATCATCTCACGGGTTTTCTCCATCACTTCAGCAGCAACCCCGGCTTCAGTTTCCGGCATCAGAATCACAAATTCTTCGCCGCCGAAACGGGCCAGGAAATCGGTGGTGCGAATGCGCCGTGCCACCTCTTTGGCGATCAGTTGCAACACCCGGTCTCCTGCCAGGTGACCGTAATCATCGTTGATCCGTTTAAAGAAGTCGATGTCGCAGACCACCACGGTGAGCGGACGGCCGTAGCGCTTGAAACGGTCCAGTTCTTCCTGCGCTTTGACATCGAATGCCAGTCGGTTGGGCAACTGGGTGAGTACATCCGTCTGGGCTCGCTGCTTTTCTTCCTGAAGCAGGGCCTGCATTGATCTGGACTCCGCCTCCATCTCAGCAATCCGTGCCTTAAGCTGCTGCATCTCTTCGTTAATGTCAGCTTCGCGCTCGGACTCTTTGTGCAAAAACTCATTCATCGACACAATGATCGAATCGAGGTGCGTTTCCACCGAGGTCTTCAGGCCATCAAGATCAGCCGCATCCCGCATGTCGGACTGCATATTGGTAACGTGCGTGCGCACCTGATCTTCCAATGCGCTGTTATTGGCGCGGGAGGCTGCCTGACTACTCTGCGAGCGGTTCAGAAAGTCCTGTATGCTGGCCAGTCGGTCATCCAGATTCTGCAGGAAGCGCTCGAACTCTGCCTGTCCTTTGCCGACCGCCGAGATGACCAGGGTCGCCAGATCTTCCAGTGCAGGCACCAGTTCATAACCGGCCAGGCTGTTTTCCAGCCGCTCCCGGAAAGCCACAGCGGCGCCTTCCATATTCGGCGGCAGCGCGAGCTGTGCAACCAGGTTGCCGAGGATATTGCGCACACGACCTTCGACTGGCCCCATGCCAGCCGCCAGCTCGTCGACCTCACGAGTCTCGGTACTGACGTCCTCTGCTGCTTCCGCGGCAGCCTCTCCGGCCATTTCAAAGTCATCCTGGTCTTCCGACCCGTCAGGGTTTCCCGTATCAGCCGGGTCAGCCGAATCAACCTGACTGTGAGGCGAGCTCTCTGTGGCCGCAGCGGAATCAGAGTCGCCACGAGCAAACAGACGGGCAAAAAAGCCCCCGCGTTCGGCACCACCCCCAGCCTCAATGGCCTGCCGGAGGGTCTGGGCAAGAATCTTGCGGTACTCATCCAGTAAGGCGGGGTACTCGCGGACATCATCGATTCGCTGCGCCATGGATTTGGCGTACTTTTTCAATTGCTTGCGCTGATCCCGTGCCTGCAGGGCATCCGCAAGCAGATCCACAAGTTCGGTCATGGCACGCAGCATGGCTTCGGATACGCCTTCGCGCTGCTCATCCATCTTCAGGACGATGGCTTCAATGGCATCCAGTTGTCGCGACAGGTCTTGCTGGGTGTAGTCCTCCTTGCGAAGCAGCGATCTCAGTTTGCCCAGCTCCTTGTCGAGACTGCGGTCGGCACCGTCCGCCGCGAGACTGACACGGACCACAATGCGTTCCAGCAGATGCCGATGCTCAAGCAGGCCTTTTTCTTTCTGCTCAGCGGCTTCCATCTTCTCGAAGTATTTGTTTTTCCAGCGTTCGGCGTCTTGACTCACGCGTGTCACTCGCTTCTGCCCAGGGATTCTGAGCCCTAAGTATAGTCAAGCCCCGGGGATACGCGGGGAATCAGGAACGCCTTTTGGCACGTGGGTGAGCGGCATCATAGACTCGTGCCAGGTGCTGGTAATCGAGGTGGGTATAGATCTGCGTGGTTTGCAGGTTGGCATGCCCCAGCAGCTCCTGTACGGCACGCAGATCACTGCTGGATTCCAGCAGGTGGCTGGCGAAGGAATGTCGCAGCAGGTGCGGATACAGGGATTGCGGCAGACCGTGTTGCAAGGCCCAGCGCTTCAGGCGTTGCTGGATACTGCGATGGGAAAGACGCTTGCCGGATTTCGACAGGAACAGTGCCGCAGAAGGTTCATCCAGACTGAGCCAGCTCTGGCGTACACCAAACCAGCGTTCAATGGCCCGCCGTGCAGCCTGGCCCACGGGCACAATGCGTTCCTTGCTACCCTTCCCCAGCACGCGTACCTGCCCCTGGGGCAGGTCCAGGTCAGGCAGATCCAGACCCGCCAGTTCCGCCAGACGCAAGCCACTGCTGTAAAACAACTCGGCGATGGCATGGTCACGGCAATCTATCCCGCTGGTGGGCGACTGATCCAGTGCACGCTTCAGCTCATCAATGTCGAGCGTTTGCGGTAACTTGCGGCGCATCTTCGGGGCTTTCAGCCCTTCCGCCGGATTGGCGTCCAGGCCTTGGCGCCGGATCAGGTAATGATAAAAGCGCCGGATGGCGGATAGCCTTCGATGCAGGGAGCGGCTGGACAAACCCTCACGGTGCCATTCAGCCACCAGACGCCGCAGCTGATGGGTAGAAAGATCCCGCCAGGCTGTAATGGCCTGCGCCCGGCAGGCTGCCATCAGGGTTTCCAGATCGCGCCGATAGGCTTTGATGGTCAGGGCACTGTAGTTTTTTTCCCCGGCCAGATAGCCGAGGAAGGCCTCTACTTCGGGCTGCATGGTGAAACCGGCCTAGGAGCTTACTGCGCTTGGCGTCTGCTGCGCCTGACGGATGAGGCCAGGCAGCAAACGTGACAGGCACTCGCTGATATAACTGAGGAAAAGGGAGCCCATGGCGCGATCAAAATAGTCACCCTGCTCGCTACCAATGCTCAGTACACCCAGCAATTCCGTAGTATGCAACGGAATGATGGCCGCAGATTTCACCGCATCTGCCTGCTTGGGGAACAGAAGCTGGGCTTCTTCCGCATCGATGGCCCCACACTGGGCCTTGTGGTGATCCAGCCGGTTTCCAAGCACTTCACGGGCACGACTCAGATTCAGGGTCTGTACCTGACTGTCACCCAGTTTTGAACCGTCCACAAACAGCATCAGACTGCAGTAGTCGACCGTGAAATCTTCCAGAAAACTGTCTTCCAGCACGATCAGTGCTTCATCCAGGGTGCGGGCTTCCATCAGATTCAGCAGCAGGCGCTTGCTCTTTTCAAAGAAGCGGTCGTTCTGGCGGGCAATATCCACCAGTTCCAGTAGCTGATGCTCATAGCGATCACGCTGTTCGCGGAACAGGCTGATCTGGCGCTGCACCAGCGAAATGGCTGTGCCGCTGTGATGGGGCAGACGCAGATCTTCCAGCAGGTCTTCATGCTCGACAAAGAACTCTGGATGACTCCGCAGGTATTCGACGACGTCGTCTTCCCGGATTTCCGTTTTTTCTTGTATTTTTGCGGAAGTACTCATGATTCAATCACCGCGCTAGACCCGGATCTGTCCCTCATAGACTCGTTTGGCCGGGCCACTCATCATGACAGGCTGTCCTTCTCCCGCCCAGTTTATTTTCAGGTTGCCGCCGAGCAGTTTGAGCTCCACGGATTCGTCAAAATGACCCAGCAGCCGGCCGGCCACCACCGCCGCACAGGCACCGCTGCCACAGGCCAGGGTTTCCCCCACGCCTCGCTCGAATACGCGCAGCCGGCCAAAACGCTGATCTTCAACCTGCAGGAAGCCCACGTTCACGCGCTTGGGGAAACGCGGATGGCTTTCAATCAGGGGGCCGAGGGTTTCCACCGGGGCCGTGGTCACGTCATCGACAATCAGTACCACATGCGGGTTACCCATGGATACGACCGCAACGTCATAGATCTGCCCGTTGACCTCCAAAGGGTAGAGGCTTGCCCGCTCATCTGCAACAAAGGGCACATCCTTTGGCTCCAGCCAGGGTACGCCCATATCCACGAGCACATTGCCGTCTTTCTGGACCTTGAGCTCGATGGTGCCCTTGGCGGTTTCCACACGAATCACACGCTTGTTGGTCAGCCGGTGCTCACGTACAAAACGGGCAAAGCAGCGCGCCCCGTTACCACATTGCTCCACTTCCGTTCCATCGGCATTGAAGATGCGATATCGGAAGTCCACATCCGGGCGACCTGGCGGTTCAACAATCAGCAGCTGGTCAAATCCGATACCGAAGTGGCGGTCCGCCAGCTTCTGGATCTGCTCCGGTCTGAAATGCGCATGCTGGCTGATCAGGTCCACGACCATGAAGTCGTTACCGAGCCCATGCATTTTGGTGAATTTCACGATCACGGGCGGGGCGACTCCTGCGACTCATCACTATCCGGCAGGCAATGCTCTGACTCAAACAGGGATTTCAGCGTCTCGCGCTCCCGCACCACATGGAAAGTGTCACCGTCTACCATGATCTCAGCAGGCCGACAACGGCTGTTGTAGTTGGAGGCCATGACAAAGCCATAGGCACCGGAACTGCGTACAGCGAGCAGGTCACCGGGTGCCAGCGCCAGTTCCCGGTCCTTGCCCAGGAAGTCGCCGGTTTCACAGACGGGTCCAACGATGTCATAGGCCGTGGTTTCGCCTTCGCGCGGGTGCACCGGAATGATTTCCTGCCAGGCCGAATACAACGACGGACGGATCAGATCATTCATGGCAGCATCCACAACAGCGAACTGTCTGGCTTCAGTCTGCTTCAGGAATTCAACCCGCGTCAGCAGCACACCGGCATTGGCAGCGATGGAACGCCCAGGCTCCAGAATCAGTTCCAGACCGGTGCCCTCCAGACGTTGTCTGAGCTGTTCGGCATATTCGCCCGGCTGCGGCGGTGTTTCCTCACGATAGCGCACACCCAGGCCACCGCCCAGGTCAATGTGTTTCAGACGAATCCCCTCGTCTGCGAGGCGACGCACCATTGCCAGCACCCGGTCGAGTGCATCCATGAAGGGTTGCAGTTCGGTCAGCTGCGAGCCAATGTGGCAATCGATACCAACCGGTTCCAGATGCCCGGAAGCAGCCGCCTGACGATACAACACGAAGGCCCGCTCGATGGTTACACCGAACTTGTTTTCCTTCAGGCCGGTAGAAATGTAGGGATGTGTCTTGGCGTCCACATCCGGGTTGACGCGCACGGAAATACGCGCCACCTTGTCCATCTGCTGCGCGACCCGTTCAATGCGCGTCAGCTCCGGCTCGGATTCAACGTTGAAGCAGTGAACACCCACTTCGAGTGCCCGCGCGATCTCCCGCTCCAGCTTGCCGACGCCACTGAAGACCACCCGGTCAGCACGGCCACCAGCTGCCAGTACGCGCTCCAGTTCGCCTTCGGAAACGATGTCGAACCCCGCCCCCAGGCGCGCCAGCACATTGAGTACTGCGAGATTGGAGTTGGCCTTGACCGCATAACAGATCATGCCGGGGTAGTCACCCAGCGCCTGCTCGTAGGCCCGGTAGTGACGGGTCAGTGTGGCACGGCTGTAGACGTAGGTCGGTGTACCCACTGCAGCCGCAATGTGGCTGAGTGCCACGGCTTCCGCATGCAGTTCACCTGTACGGTATTCAAAATGGTCCATGGAAGTAATCTCTTCTAGCGAGCCCGGGTTTGCCAGACAGTGGCTGAATCAGCGGCTGAAGCCAGGCTCTTGGAGACTGGTGTGAGCGGCCCTTTCTGGCCGCAGGACAACACCCCGATGGGGCTGGCCAGGAGGCATAGAATCAGAACTGTGCGCATGGGGCTCTCCGCAAATCACCTCAGTATATCGAAAGGCTGCGGGCCATGACAGTTTAATGAAGTTCCCGCATCGCCTGCTGCAACTCCGACTGCAAACGCTCGCGCAGCGTCAGATAGTGCAGGGTCTGTCTGGGCGTCAGGGCGTTTTCGTCCTGCCAGCCTCGCGGCAGGCTGAGGTCGGTAATGGCGGCAGGTGCCGGTACCCCGGCACGGTAGCGACTGCGCACGACAGCCGCCAGTTCGGCATAGCTGTTCAGATCGCCCGTGCGGATAAAAAACTCCTGTTCATCCAGGATCGCACGCGCCCGCAGTGTTTCGCCTTCCAGGCTCTCTCCCAGTACCTGTATCTGCGGCATGTCCAGACGCGCGCCAAAAGGGCCCACTTCCCTGTTCTGGCCCTGCTTTTGTCGAGTGGCCTTCCAACCCCGGCCCGCCACGCTCAGACTGTGAATCACCAATGGCTCTTCATTCAGGGTAGCGGTTGGTGACAATTCATCGCGCATCTGACGGCGGCGCCAGACCGATTGCAGGAAGACTTGCAGCCCCGGCAGGTAGGTTTCGGCATCTTCTTCCTGCGCCAGCTTGTAATAGATCGAGCCATGTTCGTCGATCACATAGACTTCAAACTCCTCACCATAGGAGGCCCAGAAAAGATTGACCTTGCCCGCCTCCACGCTGCGGCTGAGTTCGTGCAACACGTCGCCGGGCAGGCACTGCGGATCGAGCTGCCAGGGACTGTAGACCGGCTGCGCCTGCCCCAGGAACGCCAGCAGTGCTTCACGGCTGTCGAGACTGGTGAAGCGTGCCTGCCGGTTGATGATCTGCAGTACGAAGAAGCGGGTATCCAGTTGCAGTACATATCGAACGGAAGACTCCGGCCCACTCTGTCGGAAACTCTGCTCGAGAGAACACCACAGCGTCTGCACCCGTTCGGCAATGTAGGGCGCACGCGATGGGCAGAAGCAACAGACTTCCACGACCGCAGGCGGCGCTTTTTCCGTGGCATCAAGCTGGCCGGATTCCAGCAACCAGGTCACCAGCGCTTTCAGTGCCTGCACCAGGGTATCGCCGCTTTCAAAGTGCTGCACGCTAATCTCATTCCAGGAATTCAGCACCAGCAGATCGACCTGCCGTACCAGGTTGATCCGTTCGCGGCTGTAGGCCAGCGCATCGGTCTGGTCGCTGATCCGAGTCAAGCCTTTTTCCGTCAGCACCTGCAGGGGATCAACCCCGGCATTGATCACCATGAGACACTGCCTCACGGTGGCGCGGCTTTCAAAAGCCGACTGCGGGGCTGGCGGCAAGGGCATGGGCAAAGTCTGGCGCAACACCCCGACCAGCTGCTGCATTTCAGACAGCGTGGCAGCACTGGGGCCTGGCTGCAGGGCCAGTCCGGTTTCGGAGCGCAGCAGACGGTTGATATGGGCCCATGCAAGCAGTTCGAAAAGACCCGAGGCGGTGCGCAGGCGCTCAAGGGGCTGCTGGCCATCCGGCAATTCACGCAGCAGATACCAGCCATTCCCTGGCGCTTCCTGATCCAGCGCCTGCTCATGCACCAGAGCCAGATGCTCTTCTCGCAGGTCCGGTGCAATACCCGGGTTCACAAAATCGAGCTTGCCGGCTTTGCGCTGGAAGACCGCATAGAGCTTGCGCCCCAGCAGGTTCAGATCGCGCGCACTGATGCTCGCGGTGAGCTTGTTGCGACTGGCAAAATCCGAAAGGAAACGGTAGGAACCGGTCAGTGCACTTACCACCCGGCGACGCTCGCGCTGCACTTCTTCAATGCGCCAGGCGGCGTGATGATCCAGGTTGCGGCAGTCTTCCGTTGACCAGCCCCATTCATCCACCAGGTTTTGTAACAGCTGCCGGCGCCAGGCTTCTGCTGGCCGGATACCCGTAGCCGCGCGCCCCAAAGGTTCACCGACTTTCAGATAGAAAGCCCGCCGCACCAACTGCAACACATCCTCTGTTTCCGCCGCTTTCAGACGCGGTGACAGGCGCTTGTACACCATCACGTAGGGATCGTTTTCGTCCAGCCCCAGCTCATCAGCAAACACGCGCTGTTTCAGCTCCAGACTCAGCAGCGGGGCCTGACCCTGCTCGCGTGCATAGGTTTCCACCAGCAGCAGTTTCAGCAGCGATTTATAGGGTGAGTCCAGCCCTTTGTAGAGATGCCACATGCCAGCACCGACAAACTCTGGCGAGGGAATGCGTGGGCAACCGCCAAAGTCGATGTAGTCGCGCGCCTTGATAAAGCGCTTCTGCACCAGCAACCGTGCCAGCTCATTGAAATGCGACTCCTGCTCGGGTGGGATGATCCACCACAAGGGATAGGCCCCCGCCAGCCACAGATGCGTGCGGTAGAATTCATCCAGCAGCAGGAAATGCTGTGCCGTCCCACAGTCTTCCGCATTGGCCTCCGCGAGCTTGCGCCGGGATCGGAACTCAGCGGCATCAATCAGGAAGATGTGGCTTTCGACACCTTGGGCCGTGGCCCACTCGGCCACCTTATCGGCCTTTTGCTGCAACTGGCGACGCTCTGCCGCCGTGAGCCCGCTGCGATGGCACAGCCAGACATCAAAATCGCTGTGGGGGCCATGCGCAATACTGCCCGTGCTGCCCATCAGGAAAAGGCTGCGAATATCAGTCGGGCCTTTCTTTTCATGACGGTAATCGAAGGAGCGGGTCAGCGCCCTGGCGGCGCGGATATCATCCGTGCCAGGCTCATAATTATGAATGCCGCGGGGTACATCACGACTGACGTAGCCGGGCAACAGGGGATGGTTGACCTGAAACAGCAGCGGCAGCAGATCCAGTACCTGCTGCTGTCGTGCAGATAACAGCGCCCGTGTGCGTTTCAGGCGCCCTTCATTGAGTTGCAGATAGCGACGGCAAAGCAGCTTCAGGTCTTTGCGATCCACCCCCTCTTCAGGGTTGATCTCGATCCGCCGTCGCAGGCCACCCATGGATTATTCGGCTTCTAGCCAGTCCAACAGACGCGCGGCTGCAGCCCGCACCTGCGCCGGGGCCGTACCACCTCGATGGTTGCGTGCGTTGACCGAGCCTTCCAGAGTCAGCACATCGAACACGTCCGCTTCGATGGTCTGGCTGAAAGCCTGTAGCTCCTCCAGCTTCATTTCGGCCAGATCACGCTGGCTTTCCACACCCAGGGCGACTGCCTTGCCGACAATCTCGTGCGCATCGCGGAAGGCCACGCCTTTGCGCACCAGATAATCCGCCAGATCGGTGGCGGTTGAGAAGCCACGACGCGCTGCCTCGCGCATGGCTTCCGTACGCACCTGAATGGCCGGCACCATGTCGGCATAGGCCTTCAGACAGTCGCGCACGGTATCGATGGTGTCGAACAGGGGCTCCTTGTCCTCCTGGTTGTCCTTGTTGTAGGCCAGTGGCTGGCTCTTCATCAGGGTCAGCAGAGACATCAGATGGCCATAGACCCGTCCACTTTTGCCGCGCACCAGCTCGGGTACGTCCGGGTTTTTCTTTTGCGGCATGATGCTGGAACCGGTGCAGAAGCGATCCGGCAGATCAATAAAGCCGAATTGTGCCGAAGTCCACAACACCAGCTCTTCCGAGAAGCGCGAGAGGTGGGTCAGCAGCAGGCTGGCGAAGGCGCAGAATTCAATGGCGAAATCGCGATCGCTCACCGCATCCAGCGAGTTTTCGGCCGGGGCGTCAAAGCCCAGCAGTTCGCAGGTGATGTCGCGATCGATCGGATAGGTGGTACCGGCCAGGGCTGCTGCCCCCAGAGGCATGATATTGGCACGCGTCAGGCAATCCTGCAGACGGCCGTGGTCGCGCTTGATCATTTCTGCCCAGGCCAGCATGTGGTGCCCGAAAGTCACCGGCTGTGCCGTCTGCAGATGGGTGAAGCCCGGCATGATGGTGTCGGCCTCACGCGTGGCCAGTTCCGCCAGGCCCCTCAGCAGTCGCTGCAACTCGCCACGAATGACCTGACCTTCGGCACGCAGATACAGGCGAATGTCGGTGGCCACCTGATCGTTGCGCGAGCGCCCGGTGTGGAGTTTTTTGCCGGTGATACCAATCAGATCCGTCAGGCGTGCTTCTATGTTCATGTGCACATCTTCGCGGCTGACCGACCATTCAAATTCGCCACGCTCAATCTCGCCACGAATCTGCGCCAGCCCACCGAGAATCTCTTCGCACTCGGCATCTGTCAACACACCGACCTTCGCAAGCATGCGCGCATGGGCTTCAGACCCCTGAATATCCTGGGCATACAGGCGCTGGTCGAAGCCCACCGATGCCGTAAAGCGTTCTACAAATTGATCGGTTGGTTCGGTAAACCGTCCGCCCCAGAGTTTCTGGTCGTTCTTGCCTTGGGTCATGTCGCTCACTATTCCTGCCGAGACTTGATGCTAAAACCCCCATTATACCAGCATCTGCGCCAAGGTCCGACTCCTGCTAATCTGTAATCAGGCACTGACCAGCAGATTGCAACTATTCAAAAGATGGACCCGAAAGCCCTTCCCGACAGCCCGATCCCGGCCTTTATCCCCGACCTCTGTCATCGCCAGTCGGTGCTAAGGATCCTGCTCGCCACGCAGCTCTTCGCCCTGCTAATGACGCTGGTGCACACCGGGCCGCGTGGCCTCGACTGGGAGTATCTGGCCCTCACCTCCCTGTTCATGCATTGGGTCACCCTGTCTGCCGCAGGGCTTCTGTGCGCCAGTCAGGGCTTCTTCCGGCAGTGGCATCCACGCCATCAGGCAGCCGCTGCCTATGCCTTGCTTCTATTTATCACGGCGCTGTTTGCTCTGCTTGCCGAGATCATCCGCCTGCAACCCTGGCAGAACGACTACCCTGACCGCTGGAATCTGCTCAGCCTGAATTTCATTCTTTACTGTGTCGCCATCAGCGCGATTCTCGGTGCCATCGGCCTGCGCTACCTGTACTTGCAACACCAGCGCTACTGCGAGAACCAGGCCGGCCTGGAGGCCCGTTTGCAGGCCTTACAGGCTCGTATCAAGCCACACTTCCTGTTCAATAGCATGAACTCGATTGCTGAACTGATTTCGACCCAGCCCGATGTGGCCGAAGAAGCCGTGCTGGATCTGGCGGAACTGTTCCGCGCCTCCCTGAGCGAAGAAGCCGCCCTGACCACACTGGATCAGGAAATCCGCCTGTGCCAGAGCTATGTGCGAATGGAAGGGCTGCGCCTCGGGCCGCGCCTGCAGGTCGAGTGGTCACTGCCACCGGACACCCTGACCTGTCAGATTCCGCCTCTGTGCCTGCAACCGCTGGTGGAAAATGCGATCTATCATGGTATTCAGCCCAACCCGGCCGGCGGCAAACTGGAAGTTCTGGCCTACCGGCGCGAGAAAACTCTGTACCTGGAAGTCCGTAATCCCTTGCCACCCACAGATCCCGATGGGGGGCGAGTGCATCAGGGAAACCGCATGGCGCTGAATAATATCCGTCACCGCTTTGATCAGCGCTATGGCGGCGAAGCGGCTGTGAAAACCAGTCGCCAGGAGAAGACCTTCACCGCGATACTGAGAATTCCGCAAACCCCTGACCGGGAGGCTGACTGAATGGCAGGCCGTGTGTTTATAGCCGATGACGAAAAACTGGCGCGGGAACGCCTGCGGCGTCTGCTGGAAGACAGCCCCTTTGAAGTGGTCGGCGAGGCCGAGAACGGGGAGCAGACCCTCAAGGCCGTGGCCACACTGGCCCCCGATATCCTGTTGCTGGATATCCGCATGCCGGGCAAAGACGGTCTCGAAACCGCCGCTGAGCTGAGCGAAACCGCCTACCCGCCGGCGATCATTTTTGTCACCGCCTACGATGCCTACCTGATGCAGGCTTTTCAGGTACGTGCGCAAAACTACCTGCTCAAACCGGTACGCCGCGAGGCCCTGCTAAAAGCCCTGGAAACCGCCAGCCAGGTGACCCGTGCCCAGCTGCGCACACTGGAGAACGACCTGTTGCAGCGCGACGATGAGCCTACCCTGGCGGTACAGGACGGCGACACAGAGCGCCGGATTCCACTGGCTGAAGTGATCTGTCTGCAGGCGGAGAACAAATACGTGACCCTGCACACCCTCTCCGGTGATGTGCTCTGCGACGACAGCCTCAAGGAACTGGAAAGCCGCTTCCCGGATCTGGTCCGCATCCATCGCAACACGCTGATCAATCCGCAGCATGTGATTGCCCTGCAGCGGGGCGATACCGGCCTGTCGCTGAAGATGCGCGCCACTTCACAAGCGCTGGTGGTCAGCCGTCGCCTGGCCCGATCGGTGCGACAACAGCTCATGGAAGCCCCCGAAGATTAGTCAAGACCCCAAGGCTCCGGTAAACTGCCGCCTGTCACGCATTTCATGTATCACTCGCATTACGGGCATTATTCGGGAGCCGGCATGGCGCAAACTCTCACAATCGCCACCCGCAAGAGCGCACTCGCTCTGTGGCAGGCAGAACACGTCAAAGCATTACTGGAAAAACTACATCCCGGGCTGGAAGTTCAGCTACTGGGCATGAGCACACAGGGCGACCGCATCCTGGATGTGCCACTGGCCAAGATTGGCGGCAAGGGTCTCTTCGTCAAGGAGCTGGAAAATGCCCTGTACGATGGGCGCGCGGACATCGCGGTACACTCGATGAAAGATGTCCCGATGAGGCTGCCAGATGGCTTGACCCTCGGTGCCATCCTGGAACGGGAATCCCCTTTTGACGCCTTTGTCAGCCCCCAACACGAACGCTTCGCCGATCTGCCGCAAGGAGCTATTGTCGGCACCTCGAGCCTCAGACGTCAGTGCCAGTTGCTGGCCAGACGCCCGGACCTGGACATCCGCAGCCTGCGCGGCAACGTGAACACACGCCTGGCCAAGCTCGATGCCGGGGAGTTCGATGCCATCATTCTCGCCAGCAGCGGCCTGATCCGACTGGGTTTCGAAGATCGCATCCGGCATCACATGGACGTCAGCGACATGCTGCCTGCCGTGGGACAGGGCGCACTGGGCATTGAATGTCGCAGTGACGATCCACAAACCCTGGCACTGATCGCGCCATTAATTGATCAGGACACCACCTGCCGTGTCGCTGCAGAACGTGCCTTCAACCGACACCTCGAAGGCGGCTGTCAGGTACCGATTGCCGGTTTCGCACAGTTGAGCCCTGCCGGACAGGGTACCTCGACTGGCAACAATTCATTACTCACCCTGGAAGGACTCGTGGGGAGCCTGGATGGTTCACGCATTTTGCAGGCGCAGATCAGTGGCCCGGTGGATGACGCAGAAGCCCTGGGGCAGGCCCTGGGTGAGCAGCTGCTGTCACAAGGCGCAGGCGAGCTGCTGCAGGCCGCGCACGACGCAGGCGCATGACCCCCTCACCCGTGCCGGCGCAGTCCCCCCGGGTATTACTGACGCGACCGGCTGGCAGCAACGAGCGACTCGCAGAGGCTCTGACTCAGCGGGGCATCGATGTCCGCATTGCTCCGGTTCTGAACATTCGCTCAGCGGAGCTTTCAGAGCATGACCGGGAACACCTGATTCATCTGGATCGCTTCTCAGACCTTATCTGTACCAGTCAGCATGCCGCCCGAGCCTTTCTGGACCTCGCATCTGACTGGTGGCCCCAATGGCCGGTTCAGCAGCGCTGCTGGTGCCTGGGCACCAAGACCCGTCAGCTGCTGGAGAACGCCGGGTTCCGAGTGCGCCAGCCTGGCGCCGGGCACACCAGTGAAGCCTTGCTGGACGCCATCAATCACTTGCAGGAGAGCCTGCCGCACGACACACGACCCGATTCCGGCGAGGAATGGCCACTGACCAGGGTCTTGCTGCTTTCCGGTGAAGGTGGCCGTGAGACCTTGCAGCAACAACTCAGCGCTGCCGGATACGCGGTGGAAAAGCTCGCCCTGTACCGCAGGGAAACGATCCCGCCAGAACGCTGGGCACCCCTGTTGGAAGGCTGGCAAGCGGATCTGGTTCTCGCTCTTTCTGGCGAAACATTGCACCAACTCGTAGCCCTGAGTCACAATACCGGTCATTCGTTCAGCGATGCGACTGTGCTGGTACCCAGCGAGCGTGTGGCCGACCTTGCCAGGCCATACTTCGGAACAGTCAGGGTACTGACGCAACCTGATCATGAGGGCCAGTTGGCGGCCATCTGCCAGACATTTGGAATCAAGCGATAATAAGGTAGGACCCAGTGACCAACGAACAAAGCGAAACCACGCCTGTGGCCAGTGCGCCCGGGCAATCTCCCGCTGCCGGTGCAGCCTCACGGACTGATGAAAAGAAAGTACGCCTCTGGCCGCTATGGATTTTCTGTCTGCTGTTACTGGTCCTGCTACTCGGTTCTGGCTACCTGGGTTGGATGCAACTGCAGAAGCTGGAAAAGAATCAACCCTCGGATCTGATTACCGAAGCACAGGTCAGCCAGGCTGTCAGCGGCGGCACCCAGCCATTGCGGAACCAACTGCAGGCACTGGAAAGTCAGCTGAACCAGAAAAACGCCCAATTCGATCAGCTGCAGAAACAGATCGAAGACGCCACCCGTCGTCTCATGGCCGATGACCCGACCGGCCGTGCCGACTGGCTGATGGCCGAAGCCGAATATCTGCTGCGCCTCGCCAACCAGCGCCTGTATATGGAACGTGATTTCCAGGGTGCCCTGATCATACTGAAAGCTGCCGACTCGGTACTGACAGAACTGGATGAGCCGGCCGCTTTCCCGGTACGCAAGCAACTGGCCCGTGAAATCACCAAACTTGAAGGCATCGCCAAAGTGGACCGTGTGGGTCTTTTCCTGAAAATGGAAGCCCTGATCGAGCAGATCGAGAGCCTGGATCAGAACCTGTTCTTCAAGGACTCTCCACTCCTGGAACAAACGCAGGCCATGGAGCCTGAACCCATGGGCACTGCGGAAGACGCGACCTGGAGAGACCGTATCGACGCCGCGCTGGAGCGACTGGAAAAATACTTTGTGATTCACCGCCGCGATGAGCCGGTGGAGCCACTGATGGCGCCAGACCAGATCTACTACCTGCAGCAGAACCTGCGTCTGATGCTGGAGCAGGCGCAGCTGGCGCTGCTTGACGGGAATCAGGCCATCTTTGAAAGCAGCCTGCAGAAAGCCGAACGCTGGATTGTGAAATACTTCGTCGCCAAAGATCCTGTCACCAAGGCCCTGCTGAGCAATCTGTCGGAGCTGCGGGGCAGTGAGATTGACCCGGAACTGCCAGATATCAGCCAATCCCTGCGAGCCCTCAAAGGTCTGATGGAAAACATCTACAAGGGCAAAACCCGACTGGATGAGGAGGCGGGCGCATGAACTTCGTCGTACTCATTGTTCTGATTGCTCTGGCAGCAGGGGTCGGCGTGGGTTTCATGGTCAACCTCGATCCCGGCTATGTGCGGGTCAGCTGGCTGAACTACCTGATTGAAACCAATATATGGATTGCCCTGTTCCTGATGGTGGGTTTCTACTTCGCCCTGCACTACAGCTTGCGCGCGCTTTCCCGAGCGTTTCATCTGCGTGCGGGTTACAGCAGCTGGAAGGCCGGTATCAACGAGCGCCGTGCCAAGCGTTATACCGAACGCGGTATGGCTGAGTACGCGGAAGGTAACTGGAAAAAGGCCCAGCGCCACCTGACCACTGCCGCAGCCAAGTCAGAAACCCCGCTGATTCATTATCTGACGGCGGCTCAGGCCGCCAATCAGAACGGCCGCTACAAGGAAAGCGACCGCCTGCTGAAGGAAGCCATTGAGAATGCGCCGAATGCCGAGATCGGTATCGGCCTGACCCGGGCGCAACTTTTGCAGTCTCGCGGTGAGCCAGATCAGGCGCTGGCAACCCTCCTGAACCTGCGCCGTCACAGCACTCGCAATCCGGCGGTTCTGAAGGCTCTGGCCTCGGTCTATCATCAACTGGGCGACTGGCAGGCTCTGGTCGAACTGATTCCCGACCTGGAGCAGACCAAGGCCATGGACAACGACGCGCTGGACGAACTTCGACGCCAGGCCTGGATAGAAAGACTCAGAACTTGCACACAACAAAGCATTGAAGAAAAGCATGCCGACAACCCCACCGGTCGCCTCAACGATCTCTGGGATGCCCTGCCCGCCAGCCTGCGCAAGGACGGCCCGATCATCGGGGCTTATGCCCAGGGCCTGAATGCACTCGGTGCCAGCGGACATGCCTTCAAGATTATCAGCAAAACCCTGAAAACCGACTGGGACGAAGGGCTGGTCAAGCAGCTCGGCCTGTTACCTGCTGAAGATCCCGCCACCGCCCTCGAATCCACAGAAGGCTGGATGCGCGACCACCCGCAAGATGCTGTTTTGTTCCTGACACTGGGTCGTATGGCCATGCGGGCCAACCAGTGGGACAAAGCCCAGGAATATTTGCAGACCAGCGAAAAGCTTTCAGGCAGCCCCGAAGCCACTGCTGAGATCGGAAGACTGCTGGTGCTGCAAGGCCAGAACGAACAGGCCAACAATTACCTGCAACGCAGCCTCGAGAAAAGCCTCAACCTGCCCCCGCTTGCTCAGTATTGAGCAAGTGGGAGTGCCGCCCCAGCTGACGCCAGCCTTTACTTCAGATCGCGTTGCTGACGGGCGACTTCACACCTCAACAGGTAAAATGCGTGACCCACGAATCCCCCCCACCGTCTATCCGCCTGAATAAGTTCATCAGTGACTCCGGCTACTGCTCACGGCGGGAAGCCGACAAACTGATTGAAAGTGGTCGGGTACGACTCAATGGAACGGCACCCGAAATGGGCACCCGGGTAGCACCCGGTGACACAGTAACCGTTGATGGCACGGTCATTGAAAACAGTGCAGCAGACAAGTCTGACCGCGTGTATATCGCCTATAACAAACCCATCGGAATCACCTGCACCACAGAACGCAAGGTCAAAGGCAATATCATCGACGCCATTGATCATTCAGAACGCATTTTCCCGATTGGCCGACTCGACAAACCGTCGGAAGGCCTCATCCTTTTGACCAGTGACGGAGATATCGTCAACAAAATTCTGCGCGCGGAAAACGCGCATGAAAAGGAATACCTTGTATCTGTCAACAAACCACTGGCCAACGGTTTTGCCGAAAAGATGTCTGCCGGTATTCCGATACTGGGCACCATAACCAAACCCTGCCGGGTGACCCCCACGGGAAAAACCAGTTTCCGGATCATCCTGACCCAGGGCCTTAACCGACAGATAAGGCGCATGTGCGAATATCTGGGCTATGAGGTAGTCAGTCTGAAACGCCTTCGCATCATGAATATCGACTTGGGCCGGCTACGCCCGGGGCAGTGGCGAAACCTGACATCAAAGGAAATGCACCAACTCAACGAGGCGGTGGCAGACTCCCATAAAGAAAGTCAGTCTGATTCTGGCCTGGCCGGGAGCAAACCGGGCAGGAGCCGGCCGGGCGGCAAGCCCCCTGCCCAGCGCAAGAAGCCTTCGAGCCACCCGCTCAAAGGTGACCACAAGCCCGCAAAAAAAGGAAAGTCCGGGGGGGCCTCAGCCACGAAGAATCGGCGAAGCCAACCACCAAAACACAGGACGCGGATAAAGTAGACAAGGGGAGAAGCGGACCTGGGAGCCTCTGTAAACGAGGGACTCTGCTACCAGCTGCTCATTGAGAGGAGCAGTGTCTTTAATGCAGCTTGCTGGATACAAGTCGATTCAGGCTGATGCCAGCCTCGGCCGCTTGAATAGCCAGCGCCCTATGAGTTTCAGGGGGTCGCTCCAGCCAGCTTAAACTCGGGAATTCCACACACAGGCCAACGTACTCTTGATCATCTTCTGACCATGTCACGCAATAGGTGTATTTATCGAATAGATTGGCCGTTGTTGCCCTCCAGACG
>JAUIAZ010000320.1 GCA_030427465.1 Gammaproteobacteria bacterium
GCGGTCTCCCCTGACATCCTGCTGACGCAGGTGGCAGAGGCGCACCAGTTCTTCCTTCCGGTCATCGTCGCGATACAGCACGGTATCGTTACCCACTCTTTCAGCGGGCCAGAAGCCCACGACAGCGCTGGCCTTGAGACGCTTCTCGCGAACCAGGGTGTCAAGCATGCGCCGGGCATCTTCATACAGATTGGTGGCGGCTTCTCCTACAACCTTGTCTTCCAGGACCTTGGGAAACTTGCCGACAATATCCCAGGAAATAAAGAAGGGGGTCCAGTCAATGTAAGGCACCAGCTCTTCGAGCGGGTAGTCGGTCAGGGTCCGGGTTCCCAGAAATGAAGGTTTCGGGGGCTCGTAGCCTGTCCAGTCCAGCTTGGGTGCCAGGGCGTCGGCCTCCTCCAGCGGGATCAGGCGGGCAGCCGGCTCGCGGCCTTTCCGGCGTTCGCGTACGCCTTCATATTCTTCCCGCAACTGTGCTACGAAGGCCTCCTTCTGCGTGCTGCTTTGCAGTCGCGTGGCAATTCCGACCGCGCGGGAGGCATCGGTGACGTAAACCGTTGCATCATTCTGATAGGCGGGCTCTATCTTGACGGCCGTGTGTGCTTTGGATGTCGTGGCTCCGCCGATCAGCAGAGGCACCTGAAAATCCAGCCGCTGCATTTCCCGCGCGACATGGACCATTTCATCCAGGGAAGGCGTAATCAGACCGCTGAGACCGATCATATCGACATTCTCTGCACGGGCAGTTTCGAGAATCTTTTCCGCCGGTACCATTACCCCCAGATCGACCACCTCAAAGTTGTTACACTGCAGGACAACGCCGACGATGTTCTTGCCGATGTCATGCACATCGCCTTTGACGGTGGCCATCAGCACCTTGCCCTTGCTCTTCGCATCGCCACTCTTCTCGGCTTCGATATAGGGGATCAGGTGAGCCACAGCCTGTTTCATGACTCGCGCACTTTTCACGACCTGTGGCAGGAACATCTTGCCGGCACCAAACAGGTCGCCAACCACGTTCATGCCAGCCATCAATGGGCCTTCGATTACCTCGATGGGGCGATCAGCGGCCAGTCGCGCTTCTTCGGTATCTTCCACAATGTGGCTGGTGATGCCTTTTACCAGGGCATGTTCCAGCCGCTTGACGACCGGTAGCGTCCGCCATTCAAGCGTTTCTTCGACCTTTTTGCTGCCATCGCCGCGGAAGTTTTCGGCAATCTCCAGCAGTCTTTCAGTCGCATCTGGTCGCCGGTTCAGTACCACGTCCTCAACACGATCCTTGAGCTCGGGATCAATCTCATCGTAGATCACCAGTTGCGCCGGATTGACGATGCCCATGTTCATGCCGGCACGGATTGCGTGATACAGGAAGACGCTATGAATGGCTTCCCGCACCGGGTTGTTCCCGCGAAACGAGAAGGACACGTTACTGACACCACCCGAGACGCTTGCGTGTGGCAGGTTCTCGCGGATCCAGCGGGTTGCCTCTATGAAGTCCACCGCGTAGTTGTTGTGTTCTTCAATTCCGGTAGCGATGGCGAAGATATTGGGGTCGAAAATGATGTCCTGCGGCGGAAAGCCGATGCCAACCAGCAGGTCATAGCTTCTTTTACAGATTTCAGTCTTGCGCTCGAAAGTATCGGCTTGCCCGGTTTCATCAAAAGCCATGACCACGACAGCGGCACCATAGTGCATACAATCCCGTGCCCGATCCAGAAACTCCTCTTCGCCTTCCTTGAGGCTGATCGAGTTAACCACCGATTTGCCCTGGATACAGCGCAGCCCAGCCTCAATTACCGGCCACTTGGAGGAGTCGACCATAATGGGAACGCGGCTGATGTCCGGCTCGGAGGCCAGCAGGAACAGGAACTTCTTCATGGTTTCGGCACCATCAAGCATTCCTTCGTCCATATTGATGTCGATGATCTGGGCACCGTTTTCGACCTGGTCACGGGCAACTTCCAGAGCTTCTTCGAAGCTTTCTTCCTTGATCAGCCTGAGAAAACGGGCCGAGCCGGTGACATTGGTGCGCTCGCCCACGTTAATGAAACGTATATCGTCGGTATAAGTGAATGGCTCCAATCCGGATAGTCGCAGAGTTGGGCGGATTTCCGGAATCTGCCGTGGCTGATGCCTGGATACCGCTTCTGCTATGGCACGGATATGTCCGGGCGTTGAGCCGCAACAACCACCGATGATATTGACGAATCCATCCGCTGCGAATCCTTCGACAATAGCGGCCATCTCTTCTGGAGTCTGGTCGTATTCACCAAATTCGTTGGGCAGGCCCGCGTTCGGGTGCGCACTGATGAAGCAGTCGGCGCGACGGGAAAGTTCTTCAACATAGGGGCGCAGGGCGTCTGCTCCCAAGGCACAGTTAAGCCCGACGCTCAGCGGCCTGGCATGATGTAGAGAGTTCCAGAACGCTTCGGTTGTCTGCCCGCTCAGCGTTCGGCCGGAGGCATCGGTAATGGTGCCGGAAATCATGACCGGAAGCCTTTCTCCGCGCTGTTCGAAAACCTGCTCCAGAGCATAGACACAGGCTTTGGCATTCAGGGTGTCGAAAATGGTTTCAATCAGCAGGAGATCTGCCCCGCCGTCGATCAGCCCGTTCGCGGCCTCTGCGTAGTTGTCAACGAGCTCCTGAAACTCTACATTCCGGAAACCGGGGTTGTTGACATCAGGGGACAAGGTAGCGGTGCGCGAAGTCGGGCCGATGGCACCAGCCACCCAGCGGGCGCGCTCTGGTTCACGGGACTGCACCGTATCAGCAGCTTCGCGGGCTACCCGGGCACTGGCGACATTAAGTTCGTAGACGATGTCTTCGAGACCATAATCTGCCTGGGATAAGCGGGTGGCATTGAAACTGTTGGTTTCAATGATGTCGGCACCGGCTTCAAGATAGTCAATATGAATATCACGAATAATCTCGGGTCGGGTCAGACACAGCAAATCATTGTTGCCTTTGAGTGGAGACGCATGATCCTTGAACCGTTCGCCCTGAAAATCGGCTTCTTCCAGTTTGCAGCGCTGAATCATCGTTCCCATGGCGCCATCCAGTATGAGGATCCGGTGGCTGAGGGCTTTGTGCAGGGCTTCAAGGCGTTGTTTTCGGTTCATCAGTGACCTTCGGGAACTCAACAGGATTACAAAATCGCAGCATCATACCAGTATAGAGCGAAAAGCCCCAATCCAGGGGCTCAGGCTGTGACAGCGTCGATGCGATGAAAGCTGCCCTCAATTTCGAAAACCCCGTGACTGGCTCATTTTTTATAGTCTTCTTACCCTTTGATAATAACCTAGTAATTTACTCAGGCTTTAGGCTTTGGTATTTTACGCGTAAATTTTCTGGAGGGTGCTATGGCCATCGTCACTGTCAGTGAATCGGCAAAAGACTATCTCGCGTCACTGCTTGAAAAGCAGAAGACAGAAGGTATGGGCGTACGGATGTTTGTAACCCAGCCGGGTACCAGGCATGCGGAGACTTGCCTGGCTTACTGCAAGCCGGAAGAAATCATCGCGGAAGATGAAATGCTGGATCTGGAAAAGTTTCGGCTGTACCTGGATCAGGCGAGCCTGCCGTATCTGGAAGAAGCGGTAGTCGACTTCAACAGTGAGCGCATGGGTGGCCAGCTGACCATCAAGGCGCCAAACGCCAAGATGCCCAAAGTGAGTGACGATTCTCCGCTACCGGAGCGCATCAATTATATTCTTTATACCGAGATTAATCCGGGACTGGCCGCGCACGGCGGTGAAGTAAGCCTGGTTGAAGTGGTGGATGAGAATGTTGCCGTACTTAAGTTCGGAGGTGGTTGCCAGGGTTGCTCTGCTGTTGACATTACCCTGAAAGATGGCGTGGAAAAGACCCTGCTGGAGCGAATTCCGGAGCTTGGAGGCATTCGTGATGCAACCGACCACTCCGTCAAAGACAACGCTTACTTCAACTAGATTCAGGCAACCAGACTCAGGCGAGTCGCGCGTTCCACCATTCAGAGGCCATCTGGTGACAGCTGGCTTGGTCTTCTGCAATTCCCAGCCCCTTGATGGCCAGCGCCAGCGTGCCGACCACAGCGGTTTCCGCATACCGGTCGGTATGCATTCCGTGCCACAGGGAGTGCAGTGAAGCGGCATCCAGAGTCTCAGCTTTCATATGTCTGCGCGGGTTGATCGCGGGCCACTCAATTTCGCTGAAAGTCTGCTCG
>JAUIAZ010000321.1 GCA_030427465.1 Gammaproteobacteria bacterium
GCTGCTCCGTCGGGCATTCCAGGCGCTGGCCCGGCACGTTGGCGCTGCAACCCAAAACTCTGATTGATGTCGTCAAGGATATCGGTGACTGGGTGCATGCCGCCGGTATCCGGCGACTGGTGATGCTGAATGGCCATGTGACCAATCAGGCGCCGTTGCGCTGCGGTCTGGAAATGCTGCGGGCTGAGCATGATGACCTCATGGTCTCGCTGCTGAACTCGGCCACCCTGAGTGAGCGCGTGCAGTCTGCCCATGAAGCGGACGCCATCGACTGGCATGCCAACTGCGCCGAGACCGCTCTGATGATGGCAATTTCCCCCGAGATGGTGAGGCCGGACCAGTTGCAACGAGCCGATGACCCGGACCGCACAGGCGGCTGCGTTTTCAGCCACCCG
Organism: Gammaproteobacteria bacterium; assembly: GCA_030427465.1. Lineage (GTDB taxonomy): Bacteria > Pseudomonadota > Gammaproteobacteria > Pseudomonadales > Oleiphilaceae > JADJWY01. Next base: position 396 of record JAUIAZ010000321.1, read on the forward strand.
GTCAATCGCACCAGCCTCAACGGTGTGACCGGTAAACCCAGTGACGCCAGTGCAGCCCAGGGCCAGACCCTGTTTGACTGGATGGTGGAGGATCTGGTGGCCCTGCTGCACAAGGCCGCCAGTGAGCAGCCACCGCTGGACCAGAGTTATCACGTACCGGTTACCGGTACGCACACTTCCGATTCAAACACTGTGAGAAGGAACAGAGCATGACAAAAAGCCCGGCGGATATTCAGGCCATTCAGAGTGATCTGGCGGCACGCGGTATCAAGTACTGCCTGGGAGCCTATGTGGATATTCATGGCATTCCCAAGGGGAAGGTGGTTCCACTGGCGCATCTGGCGCATATGGCCGAAGGCAGTGAACTCTACACCGGCTACGCACTGGACGGACTGGGCCAGGCACCGAACGACGATGAGATTGCGTCTGTGCCGGATCTCGACCACATCATTCAGGTGCCCTGGCAGCCAGAGATGGCCTGGATGCCGGCAGACAATACCTTCAAGGGCGAACCCTATCCCCTGAATACCCGGGTGGCCCTGAAGAATGTGCTGCAGGATGCGGCGGACATGGGCTACGGCATGAATCTGGGAATTGAGGCTGAGCTATATGTCCTGAAGCGCGATGAGAATGGCGAATTGAGCGTGCCCAACCCGGAAGACAAATTGGTGAAACCCTGTTACGACGCGCGTTCCTTCCTGCACCAGTTTGGCTGGCTGGATCGCATGGCCACGGCGATGGATACCCTCGGCTGGGATCTCTATTCCTTTGACCATGAGGATGCCAACGGCCAGTACGAATTCGACTTCACCTACTCGGATGCCCTCACAACCTGTGACCGCTTTACTTTCCTGCGCCTGATGGCCAAAGAGTTTGCGCGTGAGGAAGGGCTGCTGGCCACTTTCATGCCCAAGCCTTTTTCCAACAAGACCGGCAATGGCGCACATTTCAATATGTCTCTCTATGACAAGGACACGGGCGAAAACCTGTTTACCTGCGACCCGGCAGACGACCCCCACGGGCTCGGGCTGTCGCGTCTGGGTTACCAGTTCATCGCCGGTATTCTCAAGCACGGGCGCGCTTTGTGTGCGGTGTTTGCGCCGACGGTCAACAGCTATAAGCGTTTGGTGCGTCAGGGCGATATGCCGTATTTCACCTGGGCTCCGGTGTTCAATTCCTTCGGTTCCAACAACCGCACAAACTCGATTCGCGTGCCGATGGCCGGAGGGCGCTGTGAGTCCCGCAATGTCGATGGCGCTGTGAACCCTTACCTCGCCGCTACGCTGGCGCTGGCAGCCGGGCTGGAAGGCATTCGCGAGGGTCTGGACCCCGGTTCACCGCAGGATGACAACCTTTACGAGCTCAGCGAATCCGAGCGCGAGGCTCGGGGTATTGAATTCCTGCCCAAGACCCTGGGCGAAGCGATCGATGCTTTCGAGGCCGATCCCTTCATGACCCAGGTTCTGGGGCAGGGGCTGCGTGATGAGTTTATCCGCTACAAGCGTGAGGAATGGAATGCCTATCACCGGCATGTCTCCGCCTGGGAAGTGGAACGTTACAGCCACCTGTTCTGAGCAAGCCATGAGCCGCAATGGGAAAGCAGTGAAAACGCTGAACGCAGACAAAGCCGGCAAAGCTGACAAAACCGACAGAGCCGATGAAGTCGACAAGGCCTCGGCACCGGCTTCGCGTGTCAGCCGCATCAGCATCAGTCTGCCGGAGACCCTGCTGCAGGATCTGGATGCCATGGTCGATGACCGCGGCTTCGAGAGCCGTTCCCAGGCCATCTGCGACCTCATTACCCAGGGGGTCAATGAACACCGCCAGGAGTGGGGGGAGAGCATCATGACCGGTACCGTGAATCTGGTGTTCCGGCATGATGTGCCCGGCCTGCAGAGCCGGCTGCTGGAGTTGCAGCACAGCTTTATCGATGAGGTCATCAGTTCACTGAATGTGAATCTGGCTGAAGCGCATTGCGGATCAGATGATAACCCTGCGCGGAGTACTCTCCGGCAGGTTGCTCTTGAGTGCGGCGATTATTCCGCCGATTCATCCTTTGCCGGAGGCACCGCCTGACGGGGCAGCCGGCTGAAAACAGAAACGAGTGTAGCCATGAATAATCAGAGTTATCAGACGCATATTCCCGGAGGCAGCCACTGGTCTCTGCGGCTGCGGCGGGGAACGACCCTGACGCTGACCGATGCCAGCGGCGGTGCCAATGTGGGCATGCTGTTTTACAACCCGGAAAACCTGCTCGAGCGCTATAACGCGCCGGACACCCTGAAGTGCCAGCACACTTTTAAGCTGACGCGCGGGCACTGTCTGTATTCCGACATGGGGCGCATCTTCGCCTCTGTGATCGAAGACAGCCTGGGCTGGCACGATACCGTCTGCGGCAATCTGACGGCTGCCCATGTGGCCGCCCGCTGGGGCCAGCGGGATTACCAGAATGACCGTAATGCCTGGAACCAGAACGGGCACGATGCCTTTCTGGTCGAGCTGGAGAAGTACGGCCTGGGGCCTCGCGACATGGCCGCCAACCTCAACTGGTTCAGCGCCGTGAAAACCGATGCTGAAGGCAACCTGAGTCTGGATGCCGCACAGTCGCAGGCCGGCGCCCGCGTGGTGCTGCGCTTTGAGATGGATACGCTGGTGATTCTGCACACCTGTCCGCACCCGCTGAACTCCGCGGAACGCTATCCCCGCTGTCCGGTGAAGGTTGAACTGGGGCTGGCTGAACCGGTGAGGGAAGACGATGTCTGCCTCAATCATTGCCCGGAAAACCGCCGCGGCTTCGACAACAATCAACTCTATTATTTCGGCATGGGGGCCTGAGGCCATGATCAGGGAAAGTACACGTCAGGTCAGTGATGCCACGCAGCGGGAAGTGGTGAATGCCGGTGATTACTGGATGCAGGTGGTGAAAGCCGGGCAGGTGCTGCGGATCGTGGATCTGGAAGGCAACCAGGCGGCCGATACACTGTTCTATAACGCCGGAAACCCGGAAGAGCGCTACAGCGCCACCGACACGATACGCGAGCAGGGCAACGTTTACCTCAGCGCAGGCACCCGTCTGCTGTCGAACTTCGGCAACCCGATGCTCGACATTGTGGCCGACACCTGTGGCCGCCATGACACGCTCGGCGGGGCCTGTGCCTCGGAAAGCAACACTGTGCGCTACGATCTGGAAAAACGCTGTATGCATGCCTGTCGCGACAGCTGGATGCTGGCCCTGGCAGAGAATGAAGCCTTTGCCATGAGCAAGCGCGACATCACCCACAACATCAATTTCTTCATGAATGTGCCGATCACCGAGGCGGGCGGTCTGACCTTTGAGGATGGCATTTCTGCGCCGGGTATCTACGTGGAGATGCAGGCGCAGATGGATGTGATTGTGCTGATTTCCAACTGCCCCCAGCTCAACAACCCCTGCAATGCCTACAACCCCACACCGATTGAAGTGCTGGTCTGGGACTGATTGGCCAGGGAAATACCCATCATCTGAAGTCCGCCGGGACGACCCGGAGCAACGGACCCCAAGTCGGGACGACCCGCAGAGGACAGTGACATGTTCAAGAAAGTACTGATCGCCAACCGGGGTGCCATTGCGGTCAGAATCTGCCGAACGCTACGCCGTATGGGCATTCAGTCTGTGGCCGTATATTCCGGGGCAGACCGTTTTTCCGGTCACCGGCGGGCTGCCGATGAGGCCTGGTCGCTGGGCGCTGGCCCTTCCGCAGACACCTATCTGAATGTCAGCAAACTGCTGCAGATCATGGAAG
>JAUIAZ010000027.1 GCA_030427465.1 Gammaproteobacteria bacterium
TCTTCAACGACCAGAATTTTTGCCATGATCAATCAGTCTGCCTGATGCTCTGTGGATTGGTTTTCATCATTCCCGCTGACCGAAGGGTCCGTTGCCAGCGGGAACTCAAGGGAAACACAGGTTCCCTTACTGGCACCCCGTGGCGGGCTGCTGACGCGGATATTTCCATTGTGCTCTTCAATGATGCCGTATACCAGAGACAAACCCAGACCGGTTCCCTTGCCCGGGCGCTTGGTGGTATAGAAAGGCTCGAAGATTCTCTGCAGGTCTGCGCCGGGAATGCCATCACCGGTATCCGTGATATCGATGTAGACATACCCTTTATCGACAGAACTGCTGAGCGTTATCCTATCATCATCTGAGCACGCGTCCCTGGCATTGTTCAACAAATTGACAAATACCTGGCTGAGTCGCTGCGGGTCTCCCAACACACGCAGACCCTCTGAAATCTCATTGATCAGACTGACCTGTCGGGCTTCTCTGTCCAGAGCGATGAGCTGTATGGCCTGATCAGCGCAAGTCCGCAGGTCTACGGCTTCCAGAAACAGGGGCGAACTCATGTTCCCGCTGCGGCTGAAGTTCATCAGGGTATCCAGGATGCGCGACACCCGGTCGGTCTGTTCTTTGATCTGTCCGGCAGTATCCAGAACCTCATTCTGGTCATCGGCCAGTTTGAGATTCTGGGCGAGGCAAGCTATGCCCGTGATGGGGTTGCCTATTTCATGCGCGACACCTGCTGCCAGTTGACCGATGGAAGCCAGTCGTTCGCTGTGGGCGAGCTCTCTTTCCAGGCGTTGAGTGTCTGTACAGTCCTCAACCAGAATGATCCAGCCGTTGGCAGCGCTTTCCTGGTCTTCCAGCCGGGCCTTGTTCAGGTTGTACCAACGTGCCTTGCCACTGACATACACCGGCTTTTTGCTCTCGCGGGGCTGATTGCTGGCGGCAAACTCCTGAAGCAGGCGTGACCAGGGGTCTGGCAGCACAGTCAGGGGGGCTCCCAGAATTTCGTCGATATCGACCCGGGTCAGTTGGGCCATGCTCTGATTCCACATCATCACTTCATTCTGGGCATTCAACGTGCAGGCGGCCATGGGTAGTTGGTGAAGAATCTGGCGATGGTAGCGCCTCAGGCTGTCCAGCTCTGCGGCCAGGCCGGTCAGACGGCTGTGATAGTCTTCCAGCTGGGTTTCCAGCAGGTAGCGGTCTTCGGTATCCCGCTGGTCTGCCACCGGCATGTCCAGGGCCTGGCGAATCAGCCGGCGGGCGGTTGCCGGGCCGAGAAGGGCGCTCAGATTGATCTCCAGTTGCTGGCGCAGGCGTTTGAGAACAATAGGGCGGTGTTCGTCCGGGCCGATTTCCAGCCGGGACATGGCTTTTTCCAATTCTTTGCCTGCTGCCACTTTGCCAAGGGTTTCTTCCAGGCGTTTGCGGATATCTGCGATACGGTGTGTGGCCAGTTCGGTACGTTCATTCTCCAGAAAGCTGTCGATGCTGCAGGCATGGCTGGCGGCCACTTCCTCTGGCCGGGTCGGGGTAACGAGTGATAGCCCGGCAAATACCAGCGTATTCAGGAACAGGCTGGCCAGCAGATACAGATGCCAGTCTTGCCAGGGGTTGAGAGGCTGGTTGACGAGACCTGACTCAAACAGCAGATCGATGGAAAGTAGCAGCGGCAGCCCGAGAAGGATCAGCCACACCAGGCTGCCGAGCATAAAGCCGGAGAGAAAGCCAAAGCGGTTGCCCTGGGGCCAGTAGATGAGAGCGAGAGTACCCGGAAGCACCTGCATCAGAAGACTGAATGCTGCCATCATCCAGTCCGATACCGGCGCACTGTTGGGGAGGCTTTCGCTGAGTAGCCATGCCAGCAGGGGAATACCGGCCATCAGTCCGGTTCTGGCCCGACGCAGCCATTCATAAATGTTCTGCTTCTCTTCCGGTCTGGACCAGGGCAGCATCAGGTGATTGACGCTCATACTGCTGACGGAAATGTTCGCCAGAATGCAGAACAGCAAGCCTGAACCGAGCAGAAGGATGGTCGTCAGGGCGCTCAACAGGGGAGTGGCGACCTGTTGAGTCATGCCAATGACATACAGTTCTGGAGAGACCGGAGTCGAAAGCCGGATGGATGACCACAAGATGATAGGAATGGGCAGGCTCATCAGCAGGAAGAGCAGAGGGGCACCCCAGCTGGCCTTGAACAACGTCTGAGAGCGAGATTTTTCCGAGAAAAGCAGATGAAAAATCGGTGGGCAGATCAGTGGTGCCCCAAAGAAGAGCAGTAACAACCCACGCCAGGGATCATCTTCCAGGTGTCTTTCAATCGCGCTGATCCGTTGGCCGTTTTCTTCAATCCAGTCATCCAGGCCCACTGGGCTGCCAAACTGGTCAATCAGAAGGTAAACCCCCAGAGAAAGCAGAAGCAGTAGTCTCAGGAAGGTATCACTGGCCAGCGCACCGATCAGCCAGGGCGTTCGGTAGCGATATTGCCTGGCAATCAGGAAAATGCTGACGAGCGCCACGAGTGCGGGAAAAAGCAGACGTTCCGGCAGGGTCGGTACCTCGTTGCTGCTGTAGGCTGTGAGATCAGTTATCAGCCGGAAGTTCAGGGCCAGCAGCATCAGTACCCCCAACACCGAGCACAGGGTGGCAATGCTGCCAACCGTCTGGCTTTTGAAGCGGAAGGCCAGCAGGTCGGGCAGGGAAAACAGCTGATAGCGCTGGCTGACCCGGTAAATCGGGTACATCAGCATGGGTGCCAGCAGAAAAGCCCCGGAAATTCCCAGATAGTAGGCAAGAAAGCCAAAACCGGAGTCATAGGCCATTTCGAGACTGGTATGCAGGCCAAACAGGCTGCCGTAGGTACCCAGAGCCAGTATCGCGACAAACGGATGGGAAAGCCGCTCCTTGCCTTGTATGCGATTGGCCACCCAGGCCAGAAGCAGTAGATAAGCGGTGACACAGACAGCCAGGATCCAGGTGTTCATCATTTCAACCGGGTTTTCCTTTCAAGCCAATAGGCAATGAGGATGACACCCGCCCAGATGAGATAGGGACGGTACCAGGCGCTTCTCGGGCCCAGCCACCACTCCATGATCGCCGGGGAAAGCAGGAAAATGGTCAGAATCAGTAGGAAAACCAGCCGGTGTATATACATGTTGTCAGGATCCCTGGCAGGTTTCCGTAGGTAACCGGACACCAAGCTTCCCCGCAAGCGGCTGCCGTGACCAGGCGCCAATGGCAAACTCCAGGATGTTCGACGGATTTCCCGAGCGCTTCAGTGGCGGGGGCAGGGTGATGCCCAACAGCTGCAAAACGGTGCGGAGATTGTCTGCCGCCAGGCCATTGTCCAGGGGCTTAGCCAGATTCTGTTTGCTCATTTTCTGTCCCTGGTCATTGTTGATCACCGGTACATGGCAGAAGACCGGTGGCTCCCAGCCCAGCGCCTCGTAGAGTGCCAGCTGGTCAAAGGTCGGGTCAATGAGGTCGGCCCCCCGTACCACATGAGTGATGCCCTCTTCGTGGTCATCTGCAACCACCGCCAGGGTATAGCTGGGCAGTCCTTCCTTTCTGAACAGTATACAGTCATCCAGAGGCGGGTCACGCTGCAGAGTGGTTGATCCCTGGATACCATCGCAGAAGTGGCGCTGTGGCTGGCCCTGTCTGAGCCGCCACGCAATCGGTTCCTGCCAGGTCTGCTGACCGCTGTGATAGCCACAGTCGTTGCGATGGCTGGCATTGTGGGCCAATTGTTTGCGGCTGCAGGGACAGGCGTAGACCAGGTCGGCGGCTTTCAGTCGCTCGCAAAGGCTGGCATAGCGTGCCAGTCGCTGGCTCTGAAAAGTGGGTTCCGCATCTGCATGCAGCTGGTGCACTGCCAGAGCTTCCAGAATCGCTGTTGAGGCGCCGGCCTGCTCCCGTGGGGGGTCAATGTCTTCTATCCGGATATGCCAGAACCCCTGATGGGCTCTGGCATCCAGGTAGCTGGCCACAGCAGCCAGCAGGGAGCCCATGTGAAGGCGGCCGGTGGGTGAGGGGGCAAATCGTCCTCGATAGGCTGAACGCGACACGGCCGCCTCAGACCGGTCAGATTCCGGTCTGCTTTTCCTTGATTTCTGCCAGGGTCTTGCAATCAATGCAGAGCGTCGCAGTCGGCCGGGCTTCAAGTCGCCGGATGCCGATTTCCACACCGCAGGAGTCGCAGAAACCGTAATCATCTTCATCGATGCGATCAATGGTCTTATCGATTTTCTTGATCAGCTTGCGCTCACGGTCACGGGTTCTGAGTTCGAGGCTGAACTCTTCTTCCTGGGTTGCACGGTCTGCAGGGTCTGCGTAGTTGGCGGCATCCTCCTGCATGTGGTGCATGGTGCGGTCAACTTCTTCCATGAGTTCCTGCTTCCAACCCAGCAATATATTGCGGAAATGCTTTAGCTGATCCGCATTCATATACTCTTCGCCCTTGGCGGGCTCGTAGGGTTTAAAGCCGGTGAAATCTCCACCTTTATTTGCTTTTGGCATAATGACTGCCCTCAAACGTGTCTCGGTAAGAGCCGGTTCCCAGTATGACAAACGGGCTCTGGTTGCAGAAACCAATGGTTCCAGATGAATGAAGCGCGAAAAAATAGCAGATTCATGAGCGTTCTGTCATGCTTTTATCGTCAATCCGGGTCCTTTGGCGGCTCGGGAAGCAGAATAAAGGTCCCTTTTTCTTCATAAACGACAGGCCTCTGGGTCAACTCATCCCCTTGGCAGGGGCCGCTGACGCAATGCCCATCCTGTATCCGGAACAGCGCACCGTGGGTCGAGCAGATGATCATATCACCTCCCGATTCCAGAAACTGATCCGGCATCCAGTTCAGTTCAACGCCCAGGTGCGGGCAATGATTCTCGTAGGCGTAGAGTTCGCCATCAAATTGAACCAGAAAAAGGTTGGTGCCTTCGGCATCGACAGAAACACTTTGGCGGTCTTCCAGAGGCAGATGATGGCTGATGTCCAGTTTAAACATGGGGGCTATTGGCTCCGGGTCTGTCGGCGACGCGCAGATTCAGGTCGTTGATGGTGCGTGCCATGCTCTGAAGCAGATGCAAGCCGGTCTCGGGCTGAGACCGCAGCAGCCCACTGAACTGCTCTTTGGGAATCGCCATGACAGTACAGTCTTCACCCGCAAACACGCTGGCGTTTCTGGGGGCGTTGATCAGGGCGGCGATGGCACCGAAAATTTCGCCTTCGCGGATGACGCCCACCTCCGTCTCATCCCGGAAAACACGCGCACTTCCGCGCATCAGGGTGTAGACATGGTCGGCCATGTCTCCCTGCTGAATAATCCTGTCGCCTGTTCTGAACCGCAGAAAGCCGGCCTGCGGGCGTTGTTGATCGCGGATGAGTTGGCCGAAAGCGACCTGGAACAGACCGGTCTGAGCATACAAATAATGTAGCCAGGTCCGTGTCAGATCGGTGCTCTTCAACAGGCGCTCATGGAAGGCAGAGCGCTCGTAGCGCTCAAGAATCACGGGGTCTTCCCCATAATAGTTAGAGGGAGGATGCCCGAGACAGTGTTCGATGCCGGCAATATCACCCGGCTGCAGAACAAGCGTAACCCGGCCTTCGAGTTCAGCGAACAGCAGACCTTCCTTGACCAGATAGAAGCTCTCGTGGTCGTGTTGGTCGTAGAGTCGCAAGTCCGGCCTCAGAGCGATACGGTCAAACCCGGCAGGCAAATGCTCGAGCAGGGCTTCGGCCTGCTTGTTGGAGCGATTCAGCAGGTCCTCTATAAAGGGTGTCTGTTGACCCAGCAATAGCATAGTCAATTAACCGGCGGGTTTGACAACCGGCTGATACCTCATCCGGGTGCCGTGGTTGAGTGACATGATAATTTCTTCCGCTGTGATTCGGACCGGGAAGAAGCAGCCCGAAATCTTGGTGCTGGCGATACTGGCCCCCTCAAGATGGGTTTTCCGCAGGTCAATGCCCCGCAGGTCGGCACCACGGAAATAGGCGCCTCTCATATCCAGCCCTTCCGCATTCATACCGCGCAGGTCAAGGCCACGAAAGTCGCACAGCATAAAGCTGGGTAGCTCATCCCGCTTTGCCTTGGCCGCGTTGAACTCTGTAATTTTTTCCTCGCGCAGAAGCCGATAAAGCTCATCATCGATGATGCGAACCCTTTCCATGCTGCTCTCCTGAACTGCCCCTGATTTCTTCAGTATAGACAGAATTGTGAACGGGCGATGTCAGTGAGTGCCGGCAATGTGAGCCAGTCCCGCCCGGACACTGTTTTCATCGTCCATTTGGATTCTGACGACTGCCGCAGATTCGCTTTCGGAAAAATCCTCCAGCGCTTCTTTTTGCTTCAGGTAAACGCCGAAGTCAGCCTCCGCAGCGTCATCTCCCCTGACTTGCCTGGCATCGAGCCAGGTTTTGGCAGTTTCCTGGTCAACTTCACATGCCGCGATCGTAAACGGGTAACCCTCCGCTTTCGCCAGATCCATGAAGGGCTGCCGGTGAGACTGTTTCAGAAAAGTCGCATCCGCAATCACGGACTGGCCCGATGCCAGCAGCGCTTTGGCATACTCCAGCAGGCGGCCGTAGGTGGTGGCGCTCAGCTCGGGCGTGTAGATGCCGGTATCCATGCCAGAGCGGGATGAGTCCAGCGCACCAAGCCCGGCGAGACGCTTTCTTTCCACATCGGAGCGGATGCGGATCAACGGCATCCGGCTGATTAACTGGTTCGAAAAAGTGGTCTTGCCGGATCCGGATAGCCCTTGCGTCAATATTAACCGGGGGCTGGCTGGCTGGACATAGGATGCCGCCAGTTTCAGATAACGACGATATTTCTCCACCTCGGCCTGCTTCAGAGCCTCGGGAAGGCCCGGCGCGTTGTAGGTGAACAGGGCAATCTTGCAGCGCACCATGGCCCGGTAAGATTTGTAGAAAGGCAGCAGACTGGCGCCCTGGTAATCCCCGGTGTGCTCCAGATACTGGTTCAGCAGCACACTGCCGAGGCCTGACATGCCGCGATCATCCAGATCCATCAGCAGGAAGGCGAGGTCGTTGAGGACATCGATCCAGCGGAAACTTTCATTGAATTCAATGCAGTCAAACAGCAGGGCGCGGTTGTTTTGCAGGGCTATATTGCCAAAGTGAAGATCACCGTGACATTCGCGGGTAAAACCATCGCGCTTACGTTCGTCCATCAGGCGCCGGTACTGCTCGTATTGTGCTTCTGCCCAGGCGCTGATCCGCTGTAATTCCGGCTGCTCTTTCTCGTCCAGCAGCATGGGGCCGATCTGTTCGAAGTTTTGTCGCACCGGTGCCATGACTTCACTGGCATTCCCGAAATCCACATGACCATCGGCCACAGCGCACTGGGTCCGGTGAAATTCTGCGATCTCGCTGATCAACGGTCCCAGAACCGGTGCCAGTGCCTGCTCATCCAGATTCAGGTTGGTCAGAACCTTGTCTGCGTCAAATTGTCGCATCTTTACTGCAAATTCAAAGGCTCCGTCCGGGGCGCCCCTTGCCAGAATGTGGGGGGTTTCTTCGTTGCCGGAGAAGCCAATGACTTCCAGATAGATTTCAGGAGCCAGCCGCCGGTTCAGGCGCAACTCTTCCTCACAGTAATGGCGTCGTTTTTCGAGGGTTGAGAAATCCAGGAAGCCGAAGTCCATCGGTTTCTTGATTTTATAGGCGTATTCGCCAGTCAGAATCACCCAGGAAATATGGGTTTCTATGACGCGGAAGTTCGCGACCGGATGGTCATACAGGTCAGCGTTCTGGAGGTTTTTTATAAGAATGTCGCTCATGGGATTCCTCGACCGGGGCGGAATGACAGTCGCCCGAACAGACGGTATGCTTGGCGACTTTCAGGGAGAGGATCATAAACACCTTATGGGCAAAACAAAAGGGAAGGCCCGGGCAGAACCCCGGCGCAGCTGGATGAGGCGTTTGCCCTGGTTCCGTATGCTGTTGGTACTGGGGCTGGTGCTGAGTGCCTGGCTGATCTATCTGGACGCCCAGATACGGGAACGTTTCGAGGGCAAGCGCTGGCAACTTCCGGCACAGGTTTATGCCCAGCCCTTTGAACTGCTGGTGGGGCAGAACCTGTCTCCGGGCGAACTGACAGACCGTCTGAAAATGCAGGGGTACCGTGCGGTTGAACGGGCTTCTCAGCCCGGCCTGTTCCAAAGGCAGGGTAATGAGATCCGGGTGTTTCTCAAAAGCTTTGAGTTTCCGGAGGGGTTGCGTCGTGCCGGGTTGGCACGGATTCGCTTCGCCGGGTCTGAAATTCATGAAATTCTGTTCGATGGTCAGAGTAGTGCCTGGCTGCAGCTGGATCCCTTGCATATTGGCGGCATCTACCCCGCGAGTGGTGAAGACCGGATACTCGTGAGCCTGACACAGGTACCAAAGCCTCTGGTTGAGGCGTTGCTGCTGACAGAGGATCGTGATTTCTACAGTCACTGGGGCATCTCCCTGTCGGGTATCGCGCGGGCCCTGTTTGCCAATATCCGTTCCGGCAAGGTTGTACAGGGGGGCAGCACGCTGACCCAGCAGTTGGTCAAGAACCTGTTCCTGCACGAAGGGCGCACCCTCACGCGCAAGATCAATGAGGCTTTCATGGCTTTGTTGCTGGAGTGGCACTTCGAAAAGGATGAGATACTCGAAGCTTATCTGAATGAGGTCTATCTGGGCCAGGCCGGGGCCAGAGCCATCCACGGCTTCGGTCAGGGCAGCCGCTTCTACTTCGACAAACCGATAGATGACCTGACGTTGGCGGAAGCCGCGTTGCTGGTCGGCCTGGTCAAAGGTGCATCCTGGTACGACCCAAGACGGCATCCGCAGCGGGCAAAAGACCGGCGGAATCTGGTGCTCAAGCAGATGCGTGAAGCGGGTGTCATCGGTGATAAAGCCTTCGCTGCAGCGCAATCCCGCCCGCTGTCAGTGGTTGCCAAGGGTTCCTTGTCTGCCGACCGCTATCCGGGCTTTCTGCAACTGGTCAAACAGGAGTTGCTGGAGAGCTATCCGATTGAGGATCTGCAATCGGAAGGGTTAAGGATCTTCACCACCCTGGAGCCGGGGGCCCAGGCACTGGCACAGAGTGCACTCGAATCCCGGCTCAAGCAATTGCAGCAAGGCCGTTCCGTTTCACTGCAGGGGGCACTCATGCTGGTCGCCCATGAAACCGGTGAGGTGGTGGCGCTGGTGCCAGGGAAGGTCAGCAGCGCACCCGGCTTCAATCGTGCCCTTGAGGCGCGTCGCCCCATCGGCTCGTTGATCAAGCCCGTCACGCTGGCGGCATTGTTCAAGGAAACGGATGTCTCACTGGTTTCGCCTCTCAGTGACCGGGGCTTTCGTCTCACTTTCGAGGATGGTCAGGTCTGGGAGCCTAAGAACTACGATGGAGAGGAGCATGGGGATGTTACCGTGCTGGAAGCCCTGACACATTCCTATAATCTGGCTTTTGCCCGTGCAGGACTCGATCTGGGGGTGCCGAAGGTGCTTTCGCTGCTTCAGGAGCTCGGGATGTCTCGCTTGCCGCCGGCATATCCGTCGGTGCTTCTGGGCAGTCTGGACCTGACGCCTCTGGAAATGACCCAGGTCTATCAGAATCTCATCAATGGTGGCTTTGAGCTGCGTCTTCGCAGTATTCGTCAGGTGGTGGCAGCTGACGGCAAATTGCTCAAGGCTTTCCCCTATCGGACGCGTCAGTTGCTCAGTCCGGCCAATGCCTATCTGGTGCAGTTCGCCATGCAGAACGTCATGCGGGAAGGAACTGGCAAGAGTGCCTACCAGAGGCTGCCCCAGAGTGTCAGCCTCGGCGGGAAAACCGGGACAACCAACGAAGGGCGGGACAGCTGGTTCAGCGGTTTCAACGGCCAGTACCTGGGAACAGTCTGGATCGGTAATGATGACAACCAGCCGACCGGTCTGACGGGTGCCAGCGGTGCGCTGAGCATCTGGACGGATCTTTTCAGCCAGCTGCCACCGGTTGGCTGGCAGACCGTGCAACCGGATGAGGTAGTCTGGTACCGGACTGATCTGGAAAACGGGGTTCGCTTTCCGGATAGTTGTAGCCAGGGTCGCCCGGTTCCCTATCGCCGGGGTACTGAACCTTCAGCAGAGGGAACTTGTGGTGCCGGCGAACAGGTGATCAGGTCGATGAGGGCCTGGTGGCAGTCGCTGTTTGATGAATGACCGAGGGAATATGTTGATTAACCGAGACGCTGTAATTATCTGTGCACTGCTTTTGGCAATGCTGCAAATGGCAGGCTGTGCAACGCAGTCGCCCTATGGCGGGCGCGAAAGTCCGGCCATGACCCCGCCGCCGGTAGTCACCGCACCAGAGACAGGTAAAGTGCCTGAGCCGGATCGCAGTACCCAGCCCGTTCCGGGGCGCACCGTAATGCCCGAGCCGGATGTGCCGGTCAGCAAGCGCATTCAGCCGAACCGCGCGGCGGAAAGCCTGCTGGCACAGGCTGAGCGCGCGCTGAGCTCTGGTGCTTATGACTCGGCTGCGCTATGGCTGGAAAGAGCGCAGCGGGCATCCCCCAAGGCGGGGGAAGTGTATTTGGCTATGGCTCGTTTGAGAGCCCTTCAGGATCGCTGGTCAGAGGCAGAACAACTGTGTCTGAAGGCCATTTCGCTGGCGGGTTCTGACAAGGCCTTCCGGGCTCAGGCAGAAGCAGAACTCAATCGCGTTCGCCGTCGCCGCGTCTAGGGTTTGAGAGGCTGGCTTCCCAGCCAGGCCGGGCCGTGTTGGACCGTCCGGCCGCACTCAGACCAACCTATAGACCGCGAAGCTTTGGCATCACGCGGGATGCAGCCTCCAGGGTGAACTGAATGTCTTCGCCTGTGTGTGCGGCGGAAACGAAGCCGGCCTCGAAAGCGGAAGGTGCCAGGTAAACTCCTTCCTCCAGCATGCCGTGGAAGAAGGCTTTGAACTGCGCCATGTTGCTCTGCATGACTTCGCTGAACTGGGTCACTTGCGGCTGCTCATTGAAGAAGATACCAAACATGCCACCGATGCAACGGGCGCTGAACGGAATCTGGTTCTTCTCAGCAATTTCGCGCAACCCGTTCATCAGGGAGCGGGTTTTGTCTTCCAGGCTTGTGAAGAAACCGTCTTCACTGATGGCTTCCAGCATGGTGAGCCCCGATGCCATCGCCAGTGGGTTACCAGACAGGGTTCCAGCCTGATAGACCGGGCCTAGTGGGGCAAGGTGCTCCATGATATCCCGACGGCCGCCAAAGGCGCCCACGGGCAGACCGGCCCCGATCACTTTGCCCAGCGTGGTCAGGTCTGGTTTTACCTTGAATACACTTTGGGCGCCACCCAGGGCAACCCGGAAACCAGTCATGACTTCGTCGAAGATCAATATGCTGCCGTGCGCATCACAGACACGTCTCAAGGCTTCGAGAAAGCCTTCTACCGGCGGAATGAAGTTCATGTTGCCGGCGACCGGTTCAACGATGATGGCGGCAATCTGATCGCCTTTTTCTCTGAACAGCGCCTCAAGCGGCTCAAGCTGGTTGAAAGGCAGGGTAAGGGTGTTGGAAGCCGTGCCGGCAGGAACTCCGGGAGAGCTGGGTACGCCGAGCGTGAGGGCGCCACTGCCGGCCTTCACCAACAGGCTGTCAGCATGCCCGTGGTAGCAACCTTCAAATTTAACGATCAGGTCTCGTCCAGTGAAGCCCCGGGCCAGGCGGATGGCGCTCATGGTGGCTTCGGTCCCGGAGTTCACCATACGCACCATCTCGATGGAAGGCATCAGTGCGCACACGCGTTTGGCCATTTCCACTTCGATGCGTGTGGGTGCGCCAAAGCCCAGGCCACACTGCAAACGTTTGCTCAGGGCGTCCAGTACTCCCGGGTGAGCGTGACCGAGAATCATGGGGCCCCAGGAACCGACGTAGTCGACGTAGCGCTTGTTATCCTCATCAAACAGGTGAGCCCCTTCGCCCCGCGCAAAAAACACCGGGTCTCCGCCCACCCCCTTGAAGGCTCTGACCGGGGAGTTCACGCCGCCGGGGATATACTTCTGGGCTTCTTCAAACAGTTTCTGGGATTCCGACATAGTCTCTCTCAAATGATTAAAAAGGTTTTACGACAACCAGAACAACAATTCCGATCAAGGCAAAGACCGGAGCTTCATTGAACCATCTGAAGAAAACGTGGCTTCTCTGGTTGTCATCTCTGGCGAACTTCACCAAGATCTGGCCGCAGTATACGTGGTAAGCAATCAGCAGCCCAATCAGGGTGAGCTTCGCGTGCATCCATCCCTGTCCCAACCATGCGGGGTTCAGGGCCAGTAACCAGACCCCAAGAATCAAAGTGGCAATCATGGATGGGGTCATGATGCCCCGGTAAAGCTTCCTTTCCATGACCTTGAAGCGGTCCCTGCTGGTCTGGTCCTCGCTCATGGCGTGATAGACAAACAGCCGGGGCAGGTAGAAAAGGGCTGCAAACCAGCAGACCATGGCAATAATGTGAAAGGCTTTCACCCACAGATATGTCATCAGTTGTGTGTCCTGCTTTTGTACTGGTAATAGGCCTCTATGGCCTGTCTGGTTACGACGCCTACGACCGGCTTGATCAGGGGGGCACTGGTACGCTGAACATACAGGGCCTCAAAACCGGTCTGGGCCAGCTGGTCAAGTGCTTCCTCCAGGGTTGCCTGGACTGGCAGAGGGCCGGCATCCTGGCGGCGTGCGGGTATCTTGATCAGATCAATCTGTTCCGGCACTTCCTCCTGCTCTTCAATATAACGAGCGAGGTCAGCAGGCGGCATCAGCATACGCGGTTCACCTTCCAGATCAACCAGCAGCCACTCTGGTTGCTCCTTGAGAACGGCTTTCGCTTTTTCCAGAGACACTGTGGACTCGCAGCGCCTGAAGTTGCGGTTCATCAGTGCGCCGACACTGACGCGTCTGAGTGCCATCGTCAAGGGCTCCGCGCGGTAGTCCAGGCCCTGATTCTGAAGGATGGTCTGGAATATCGAACGCTGCTTGTAGAAGTGTGAGGAAACCGCATTGGAGCAGATGATGCAGAGCATGACAGGCAGCATGATATTGGGGCTTTGGGTCAGCTCAATCACGGCTGTCATGGCAGCCAGTGGCGCCTGTAGCAGGGCGCTCATCATGGCGCCCATACCCATGACCGCATAGAAACCAGGGTGCGAGGCCAGAGTCGGCATCAGAAATTGCGCCAGAACCCCCAGCGCGCCGCCGACACAGGCACCGATGAACAGGGCGGGACCAATAATGCCACTGGGCATGCCCAGACCGATGGCCACGGCCGTGACAACCAGTTTGGTAACGCCGATTCCGATCAGCAGAAGGAAGGCCATGTCGCCAGCGATTGCACTGTTTACCGTGTCATAACCCACCCCCATGATCTGGGGAACGGCGAAAGCGGCCAACCCGGTCAGGAAACCAGCTGCCATCATGCGCCAGGCCAGATTCAGTCTGACCTTGAGAGTGACGGTCGTAAGAAGTCGTGCAAATCCGGCGGAAAGCATGCCCAGCAGCAAGCCCAGAGCAATGATATACGGCAGTTCCCAGAAGGATTCGAGGACAAAATCGGATACCAGGAAGGCCGGCTCATTGCCGTAGACCGTTTGTGTGATGAGCGCACCAGTAACCGCTGCCAGGATGACCGGCATGAAGCCGGTAATGGTGTACTCCAGCATGACCACTTCCATGGCAAAAATTACCCCCGCAATGGGGGTGTTGAAGGAGGCGGAAATGGCTGCCGCTGTTCCGCAGCCCACCAGCATCCGGATGCTGTTGTTGGGCAAGGCCAGACGCTGACCCAGCAAGCTGGATGCGGTTGCGCCCAGGTGCACAGCCGGGCCTTCGCGGCCTGCGCTCTGGCCGCTGACGATGGTGGTAACCCCACAGAAGAACTGCAGCAGGCCACTTTTCAGTGACAGATAGCCCTGATGGTAACCCAGACGCTCCATGACATGCGCAACCCCGACCTTGCGCTGAGCCACACCCAGGCGCAGAAACACCAGCGTGATCAGGCAAGCGCCCAGCAAAGGCAGGGCCATGCGCCAAGGCTCGTCCAGGGATTCAAAGCCTTCGGCATCACCGGAGGGCAGCAGCAGAGCCAAGGGCAGCTCGATCGCGGCGCGGAACAGCAGAATCACACTGCCGGTCAGAATGCCGGACAGAACTCCTAGAATGAGCAGTTGGGGTATGGAGTCAAGGCCGGCAAGCTGCATGCGAAACTGGCGCAGGCGCTCATCACGCCACACCTGCCAAGGGCTTTGTTCCTGCTTTGGGGCTTGTTTGCCGACGGGCTTGCCCGATCCTGGATGTGACACCCTGAGTCCCGGTATTGAGAGAGAAAAATCCAAAAGTTGTAAGCTTCACGGTAGTATAGGCATCCCGAGGCCATTGCCTCAATGTTGGTAGAGAATCCGGAAGGGAGAAATCTTGTGAAAATTGGTGTTGTCGGAGGCACAGGCTACACGGGCGTTGAATTGATCAGACTGCTGGCTTTACATCCGAAGGTTGAGTTGTCGCTCATCACCTCGCGGGGTGAAGCCGGAACCCGCGTAGATAACCTGTTTCCGAACCTGCGGGGGGCCGTTGACCTGCATTTTGAAGAGCCGGACCTGGCCAGACTGAAAGCCTGTGATCTGGTGTTCTTCGCCACACCCAACGGGATCGCCATGACCCAGGTTCCCGAGTTGCTGGACGCGGGCGTGCGCGTGATCGACCTGGCAGCTGACTTTCGTCTCAAGAGCGCAGAAACCTGGGCGAAATGGTATGGTCAACCGCACGCGTGTCCCCACTTGCTGGAAGAGGCGGTTTACGGCCTTCCAGAGATCAATCGCGAGGCCATCCGCAACTCCCGGCTGGTGGCCAATCCGGGCTGCTATCCCACGGCCGTGCAGCTCGGGCTTGCGCCGCTGCTGGTGAACCATCTGATCGACCCGGCCCGGGTGATTGCAGATGTGAAATCCGGCGTTAGCGGGGCCGGGCGAGGTGCCAACGTTCAGACGCTGCTCTGTGAAACCACCGAGAGTTTCAAGGCCTACGGTGTTTCCGGTCATCGTCACCACCCTGAAATACGCCAGGGCCTGGAGGTCATGGGGGGCAACCCGGTAGGCCTGACTTTCGTGCCCCATCTGGTTCCCATGGTACGGGGAATTGAAGCCACCCTGTACGTAGAGCCCTGTGAAAGTTTTGACCCGCAGGCGGTGTTTGAGGCCCATTACAGCGAAGAGCCTTTCGTCGATGTCATGCCCGCGGGCAGCCTGCCCGAAACACGCACGGTCAAAACTACCAACTTGTGTCGTTTGGCACTGCATCGGCAGCCGGACAGTAATCACCTCATTATCGTCTCGGTCATCGACAACCTGGTTAAGGGGGCCGCCGGTCAGGCCATACAAAACATGAATCTGATGCTAGGCTTTGCTGAGGGCGAAGGGTTGACTGCTATAGCCCCGCTCCCCTAATCCGGCAAAGAGAAAGGCATGAGTGACAGAAGACATCAGGAAAGACTGGTTGTAGTACCTTACCGGCCAGGAGAGGTGCTCAGAAGAAGGCTGTTCACCTGGCTGGCCATACTGGTAACGGCTGGCGTGTTTCTGGGGCTGGGTTATATCTATACACAAATAGAAACCCGCTCTCTCAGACAAGAGAACCGTCAGCTGAGGCTTCAGCTTGAAACTGCCCATGAGCGGGCTGAAAAAGCGGCCAACGAGCTGATCGTGCTGCAGCGCGAACGTGCGGTGGACCGGGTGGCTTCCAGCGAAGCCTCAGAAATGCTGGCGGACATGCAGAAACAGGTACGCCAGATGCGCCAGGACATCACGTTTTATCGCGATATCATGGCGCCGTCTGACAAGGCCGAGGGGCTGCAGGTCAAGGAGCTCGGCGTCAAGTCCGTTGCCGGTGACCGGCGCTATGCTTACAAACTCGTGCTAACCCAGGTCAATGACAATCGTCGTTATATCGAAGGCGTGGTCGCGGTCAACCTGATAGGCCAACTCGATGGAGAGCAGCAAGTGCTACCCTTGCGCGACCTGAGTGGAACAGAAGACCTTGGCATGCGCTTCCGTTTCCGCTATTTCCAGAACCTTGAAGGTGAGCTGACGTTGCCAGAATCTTTCGCTCCCGAGAAAATTCAGGTGGTGGCTCAGGCAAAAGGCAAAAAAACCACTAAGATAGAAAGAACGTTTAACTGGGAAGCTGGAGCCTGAGGCATGTGGGGAAAAAGCAAACAGAAACCGGTCGCGACAACGCAGTTTGATACCCTGATCGCGGAAGGAACCTTGCTGCGCGGCAACGTTGAATTCAGTGGCGGGTTGCATATCGACGGCTCAATCAAAGGGAATATCCGCGCCGTCGAGGAGAAATCGGCCGTTGTCCGTGTCAGCGAAGTCGGCAAAATAGAGGGAGATGTCATTGCCCCTCATGTGGTCATTAACGGTCAGGTGCATGGTGATGTCTATGCCTCTGAACACCTCGAACTGGCCGAGAAAGCTTCAATTACCGGTAATGTCTACTACAATCTGATCGAAATGGTCATCGGCGCTGAAGTCAACGGCAACCTCGTGCACAACCGGGAGCAGGCCTCCGAAAAACTGGGGTTGGCCGCCACACAGGAAGAGCCTGCATCGGTGATCCCTGCCACCCGCAAAGAGTCAGCTATAGATGCAGATTCCGGTTCAGACAAAGCGCATGAAGAAGCTTCAGAGCCAGGCATGTTGGCGGCTGGCGGGAATAGTTGACCAAATTGGTATGGTAATTGGATAATAGGGCTGCGTTTCCTACGGAGAAAGTAGTCTTATGTCTGTTGCTCAGGATTTTGTTCCGACCCCGATTCTGGTCACCGATGCAGCGGCGGAAAAAGTTCGCAAGCTGGTAGAAGAAGAGGGTAATGATGAGCTCGCGCTCCGGGTTTTTGTTACCGGTGGTGGCTGCAGCGGCTTCCAGTACGGCTTTTCCTTTGACGAAAGTGCCAATGATGATGATACCGTGGTTGAGAAGGGCGGTGCCCGGGTGCTGGTTGATTCACTGAGCTATCAGTATCTGGTCGGTTCCGAAGTCGACTACAAGGAAGGGCTCGAGGGGGCACAGTTTGTTATCCGTAATCCCAATGCCAGTACCACCTGCGGGTGCGGCAGCTCCTTCTCCATCTGACAGCAGAGAATCCTTAGCGTGTTCCGGGAAAGTCTCCTTGTCCTCTGTTTAGTCCTGGCCCTGCCATTTCTGGCAGTTGCCATGCCGCCGGAAGGGCGCCAGGCTGTCGTGGAAGGGGAGGATCGCTTCCTCGCCAGTATCAAGTTACACACAGCAGAAGAGCTATCTGCCTTTCTTGATCGAGCCGAAGAGTTATCTGACAGCAAAGCGAGCTATCACAGCAGCCACCCCATAGCGGTGGTTCTGCATGGCCCTGAAGTCGATCTGTTTTCCTATGCCAACTACCGGTCAAACAAAGGGTTGATCAACAAGGCTGCACAACTGGATGCGCTGGGGCTCATCGATGTGAAAGTCTGTGAGACCTACATGCGCTACCACGGAATTACCGAACAGGATTTGCCGCCCTATGTGGATGTGGTGCCCTTCGGCCCAGCTCTGGAAAGTCAACTGCGGGAACAGGGCTATCAGGAGTTCTAGGCCGGGAACCAGCCCCCGAGTATGCGAGGTCCTTTGGCACCGGTGGTAGAAGCTTCATTTCCCGGCTGTCTATGCATGAGCTGTCGGGCCAGCCAGGCGAAAGCGCTGGCCTCAAAAAAATCTTCGTTAATCCCCAGGGTGGCTGTCGTGTCCACTTGGTAGCCGGGCAGTTCGTCCCGGATCAGCTTCAACAGTCCCGGGTTCCGTGTGCCCCCCCCGAATACATACAGGCGTCCCTCCTTTCGGTGTGACAAAATGGCACGGCTGATACTGGTTGCTGTCAGATTCCTGGCTGTTGCCAGGCTATCTTCGGGTGACAGAGAGAGGGCTCCGGGCAGGGCCTGCCACCAAAGCAGGTTGAAGTGCTCGGGCCCTGTGCTTTTGGGGGCTCTGGTGCTGAAGTAAGCGTCACTGAGGCCTGCTTCAATGACGCCTTCATGTGCGCACCCTGCATCTGCCAGTCGGCCGTCTGCATCGCAGGGCTGCCCTGTGTAGTGCTCAGCCAGCTTGTCCATAATACTGTTGCCCGGCCCTGTATCATAGGCGAGGCGAGGAGCTGAACCCTCAAACAGGCTGATATTTGCCACGCCCCCAATATTCAGGAAAACGGTGTTGTGCACTGCCGGATCGCAGAGACCAGCCTGAAATCCGGTGACCAGTGGCGCCCCCTGGCCGCCGGCAGCCAGATCTCTCTGTCGGAAGAAGCTGGCAACACCTATTCCGGTCAGCTCCGCGAGGAGGCTCGGGTTGATCAGTTGACAGGTATACGCATCCTTTGGCCAATGACGAATGGTCTGACCGTGCGCACCAACGGCACTAATTTCTTGGGGGGTGAATCCGGACGCATCAATACAGCGATGGGCTGCGGCAGCATAGGCGCGGGTCAGTCCGGTCTCGGCAGCAGCGAATGTGGATACCGTCCACTGTGACGACAGAGCCAGCTCGGCCAGTTGCTTCCTCAGGCCAGCCTCAAAGGGGCTGTAAAACGAACTGAGGGTGACGAAACGGTCACCCTCAAACTGGATCAGTGTAGCGTCAACTCCGTCCAGACTGGTGCCGGACATGAGGCCCAGATAGCGCTCCGCCTCCGCCATACAGGCTCCTTACAGGGATGGTGCGATATCCGTATTGTCCTTGAAGGCCACCTGATAGGTACTGGCATAGGTGTCCAGCTTCGCCATCACCTGCTCGGCATGCGACGTGAAGCGCGAGCGCTCCTGTTTCGCAATCGGGGCGGCGTCCGGCAGCTTTACAGTTACCGGGTTTTTGTGAATGCCGTTGACCCGGAATTCATAGTGCAGATGTGGTCCGCTCGCAAGCCCGGTAGAACCAACATAGCCAATCACATCACCCTGCTGGACGCGCTTGCCGCTGCGAACACCGCGAGCAAAACCTTTCATGTGGGCATAAAGTGTTGTAATGGACTGCCCGTGCTGCAGAATGACCACATTGCCGTACCCGCCTTTGCGCCCGGCGAAAATCACC
The DNA here is from genome assembly GCA_030427465.1 of Gammaproteobacteria bacterium. GTDB lineage: Bacteria > Pseudomonadota > Gammaproteobacteria > Pseudomonadales > Oleiphilaceae > JADJWY01. Next base: position 19,121 of record JAUIAZ010000027.1, read on the forward strand.
TTGGCATCTCCGGTCGCCTTGATGGGCGTACCTGGCCTGGCAGCATAATCGGTACCCCTGTGAGCGCGGATGGTATGCAACACCGGGTGGCGACGGTTGGGGTTGAAATGAGAAGAAATCCGGGCGAAGTCGATCGGGCTTCTCAGGAAAGCCTTTTTAACACTGCCGCCCTTCTCGTCATAGTACCGGGCGTAGCCATCTTCGTGTGTATAGCGGATGGCAGTGTGAGTCTTGCCCTGGTTTGTGAACTGGGCGGCAAGAATGTTGCCGGTGCCGATTTTTTCCCCATCCAGGTAAACATCTTCGTAAATAACCTTGAATGCATCGCCCTTACGGATGTCCAGGGCAAAGTCGATGTCCCAGGCGAACAGGTTGGCCAGTTCCATGACCAGGCGGTCACTCAGGCCGGCGCTTTGGGCGGCAGTATAAAACACCGCATCAATGGTGCCTTCAGCGTAACCGGTATGAATGTCTGTTTCGCGGGTCACTTTGGACAGGGCGAATTTCTGGTCCTCCCGGCTGATTTCCCAGGTGGTCAGCTTGTCCTTGTCTATTTTCAGGCTGACCAGTTCGCCGCTCTGGTCGAAGCCGAAATGAATCTTCTGCCCCGGCGTAATCCGGGACCACTTTTTATCAGCGAGAGAGTGATCGATTTTGTACAACAGGCTGGAGCCGAGCCCCATTCGCTTGAACAGGCTCGAAAAGCTGTCGCCTTTGCGAACCCGGGTCTCTTTCCATTCAATGCCACTAACTTCTTCCGGCAGCGTATACTCTGCTGTTGGATCAGACGACAGGGTGCCAGTGACCATTTCACTCTTCGGTTCATTGAAATCCGGGGCTGTCTGTTCTGTTGCGGCCGGGCCTGAAGCCGGAGCCTGCCTCTCAAGCGCTCGCTGAAGCGCGGTCGGACTGGTTGCGTCAGGTTCGTTGGGCTGGGTCGCCAGGGCCAGTGTTACCTCTTTGCGCTCCAAAGCCTGAGAACCGCCGGAATTCAGCATCATCCCGGTGCCCATCAGGAGGCCGGCAGTGGACAGAGCCAGCAGATGGGCGCGAGGGACTTTTTTCCAAACTTTCTTTTCAAACATGGCGGTTAAAGAGATCTCTTTCCAAGTCGCGTTAAGAATACAGTATAAGGGGTTTTTCGTAGGATGCGAATGTTTGCATTGGGCAGAGTGCATCCACGAGGTATAATCCCCGGCCATTTCAAGTGTGGATTGCCTACAGGCAAATGTAAGCTGCGATTTCGTGTCCCTTGGTTACAGGGCGTACCGCAGCGTAAAGCACTGTAAAACAGTTGCTTAGGAGAAAGCATGACAGATATTGACAAAGCACTTGCTGAGCTCACTCGCGGAACCGAGGAAATCATTCCGCTTGAGTCGCTCAGGGAGAAGCTGAAAGCCGGTCGTCCGCTGCGCATCAAGGCCGGGTTTGACCCTACTGCGCCCGACCTGCACCTGGGCCATACCGTGTTGATCAACAAGCTGCGCCAGTTTCAGGAAATGGGGCATCAGGTCATATTTCTGATCGGTGACTTTACTGGCATGATCGGCGATCCCACCGGGAAGACGGTGACCCGGCCTCCGCTGAGCCGTGAAGACGTTCTGAATAATGCAGAGTCGTATCGCGAACAGGTCTTCAAAATCCTGGATCCCGAAAAGACTGAAGTGCGCTTCAACAGTGAATGGATGGACAAGCTGGGAGCCGCCGGCATGATACGCCTCGCAGGGCAGTATACAGTAGCCCGCATGCTCGAGAGGGACGATTTCAGCAAGCGCTACCAGTCTGAGCAGCCGATATCCATCCATGAGTTCTTGTACCCGCTGGTGCAGGGGCATGACTCGGTGGCCCTGAAAGCGGATGTTGAGCTGGGGGGTACCGACCAGAAATTTAACCTCCTGATGGGGCGAATGCTGCAGAAGAGTGCCGGACAGGAGCCTCAGGTAATCATGACCCTCCCCATTCTAGAGGGGCTGGATGGTATTCAGAAAATGTCAAAATCGTTGGGGAACTACGTGGGGGTGAATGACCTGCCAGGTGAGATGTACGGCAAACTTCTCTCCCTCCCCGATACAATGATATGGCGCTATTTCGAATTGCTCAGTGCCCGGAGCCTTGACGAAATTTCCGCCTTGCAGGCAGAAGTAGAGGCCGGTCGGAACCCTCAGGAGGTGAAAAAACTGTTTGCTGAGGAAATGGTCACCCGTTTTCACGGTGAAGAGGCGGCTCAAAGCGCGCACAAGTCTGCGGGCAATCAGGTGAAGTTGGGTGCGATTCCGGAAAATGTCCCGGAAGTTGAAGTGGTGTCCGATCAGGAAGATCTGCATATAGGGGCTGTGCTCCGCTTGGCTGGCCTGGTTAAGAATGGGGCGGCTGCAAAAGATGTCTTGGGTCGCGGGGCTGTTTTTATTAATGGTGAAAAGCTGGAAGGTGATTTCTTTATGTCACCGGGCGATTCGGCGGTAATACAGGCCGGCAAGAAAAAGATTGCTCGGGTAACTGTAAAAAGTGCTTGACCCAGGCTCGGATAGCTCATAATATTTGCGCCCCTTGCAGATGACGGCCTCGGGCCTTCATCGGGGACTGAAGCGATTCAAACGAGTGGTTTTCAGGACAGGCGAGGGGGTCAACAAAAAGTGTTGACAGCGAGGTT
>JAUIAZ010000028.1 GCA_030427465.1 Gammaproteobacteria bacterium
GTGCGTCGGGCGGGTGATGTCATCCCACAGGTCGTGCGGGTGCTGACGGAAAAAAGGCAATCAGATCTGCCGCGCACGGAGATTCCCGAGAACTGCCCGGTCTGTGGTTCTGAAGTTGTAATGCTTGAAGGTGAGGCGGTGGCTCGCTGCACCGGCGGTATGACCTGCGCAGCGCAGCGCAAGGAATCCCTGAAGCACTTCGCCTCCCGCAAGGCCATGGACATCGAGGGCCTGGGAGAGAAACTGATCGAGACACTGGTCGAGCTAGATATGGTCAGATCAGCCGGCGACCTGTACCGGCTTGAGGCAGACCAGATCGCCGGTCTGGAACGTATGGGAAGGAAGTCGGCTGATAATCTGTTGAAGGCGCTGGACAAGTCCAGAAATACTCGCCTTGACCGCTTTGTCTATGCTCTGGGTATCCGGGAAGTGGGGGAGGCCACAGCCAAAAATCTGGTGCGCCATTTCAGCACGCTAGAGGCGATCATGGAAGCGGATGAAGAGAGCCTGCTGGCCGTGCCGGATATTGGCCCCATCGTTGCCGGTCATATCGTTCACTTCTTCCGTCAGCCGGATAATCTCGGCATCATCAATGACCTGAGGGAGCTGGGCGTACACTGGCCATCCGCCCGGTGCGAATCAGAAGAAGAGACTGCGTCCGCGCTGGATGGCAAGACCTTTGTCATCACGGGCACCCTGCCAGACTTTTCTCGGGACGACATCAAGGCGCGACTGGAAACGCTGGGGGCGAAGGTCACCGGCAGCGTCAGCAAGAAAACCGACTATCTTCTGGCGGGTGAAGCGGCCGGGTCGAAGCTGGAAAAAGCCAGGTCACTGGGGGTGGCCATTCTCGGGCCGGAACACCTTGAGGCTTTGCTGGAAGGCGTGATACCTGTCTAGACTGTGATCCCCTTGGGGTTTCTGGTGTGCCGGGCTGGTTACAGTTTGTAAACTTGTCTAAGATCCTTGCTCTGGAAGTAATTATCAATGAAAGGATCCCATGCAGCTGGTATTACGGACACTCAGTTTATTGCCTCTAATGGCGCTGGTTTTTGTAGCGGGTTGTTCCGAGGACGGTGAGACTGATCGCATCCGCCTGCTCGGATTGCCGCCAAGCGTTGCCTACGTCGGTCAGGAGTTTACCTACGAAGTTGGTATCGCCGGAGGCGAAGGGCCCTACGAATTCACCCTGTCCAATAACCCGGCCTGGCTGGCAGTTGAGTATAATGATAACCCCCTGCGCCCCGGGCTTCTGCTGCGAGGTATTCCCGGTCTGACGGGCGGGCAGACGACGGAAGACTCACTGATCCGGACCTTCGAAAACATCCAGATTACAGTCTCGGATGGAAAATATTCCCGCTCCGAAGTCTTTACCCTGGGGGTGCAGGAAAATACGCTGCGATTCCTCCCGACCGAGGTGCCGGAAGCCGATCAGCAGGACCGTCCGCGTCGTGAAGTGTTCAATACCGACACCCGCCGTAACGATCTGGTTGATATTCCCCTGTGTATGGTTGATGCGGATAACCAGCCTACCGTCACGGAGGAAGACCTGGAATACTGGCTCGATCTGATCGATTACTATGAGCGTCAGGAAGAGGGCGAGACGCTCACAGACGAAGAGATTGCGGAGCTGGGCGAGGTCTTTGGTAACCTGACGCCGGAAGGTCGTATCAATCGGCCGCGCATTGTCTATGCGGCGCTCAACCTCGAAGATGCGCCGATTGTCGCTGACAGCGAGTTCTCCTATTTGCTTGAAGAGCCTCGTATCAATACCGGTAACCTCGGCGATCCTGATCCGGCTGATCCTGTCGTGAACACGACTTTCCTGACTGAGGGCGAGGACTATCTGACCAGTGTCAGGAAGAAAGACGGAAGTACGCTGAACCTGATTTCCGGACGCCTGCTTCTGCCCAGTGGCGAAGATACCTGTCCGTTGCTGATTTTCGTCAACGATGATCGCACTGCCGAGAAGGATGAGTCGCTCCAGATCACATTGACCAACGAAAGCGATCATGATTACCTGGTTGAGACATTACAGGGCCGCGTGACGGTTGAAGACAATGAACCCACGCCCTCGTTCCGTTTCGAGCTGGGTTCGATTACCGAAACTGCTAACCAACTGGGCTTCGAGGATCCGCTCCAGGAGCAGGGCACCATTTATGAGATGGTGGTCCAACTGGATGATGTTCCGGTGCAGGACCAGACCGCCGACCATTTCGCTGAAGCCTATATGGCGTTCAGAGTGCTGGGCAGCGATGGCGACTTCGGCATCATTGATGGGGTTGCCGAGCTCCCGGGGCTTGCCGACCCTGCAGATCTGATTGCGGATGTTTCTCCGGCCTACCTCTCACAGATTGACGAAGATGCCAGGGAACTGAATGGAGTCACCTTGCCGGAAGATACGGTGGTTATCCGTTTCGGAGAGGAGACGGTGGAAGAAGACGGCGAAGAGGTGCAGCGCTGGATCACGGAACGCACTCTGTATTTTTATGCCCCGGTGAACGACACAGCGGCACCACCGGGCGGTGGCGACCCGTCTTTCCTGCCGGATAGCCAGAAAGCGGAAGATGAAACCGTATCCTTCGAATGGTTGACCTCGCCAACGGTTTTTGAAGACGACAATACGCATGTGGTCCGGATCAGTCAGTGGAGTGACACCAAGAGCTATGTTTTGCCACTGGATGGCGGAATCCGGGCCATCCGGAGCGGTACCGATGGTGCAGCCTATGTCGGTTATCAGACCATGGAAGACGGCCTCCAGGTGGCGAATATCGATTACTACAACCGGATCGGTGAACTGCGTGAAACCCTGAATGTCCGCTTCGATGGTGTTGACTTCATTCTCAAGGACATTGAAGTCTATGAAGCCGGTATTCCGAGCCGACCGGATACCACCAATGACCGGATCCAGGAGATTTTCGTGCTGGGAGAAGTGGAAGCGCTGGTCGCTCCGCCGGTGGTTCCGGGCGATACGAGCAATCTGGGTGGAAAGGATCTGGTCATTGCCATGTTCCGGCGAGTGAACCGGGTTGGGGAGTTTGAGCCGGTGTGGAGTCGTCAGTTTGGTACGGCTCTGGATGATGAGGGCTCGGCACTGACCATTAATACCGACAACAAAGTTTTTGTGGTAGGCCAGACCCCCGGTGACTTTAATGATTTTATCAACCTGGGAGGCACAGACGGCCTTATCGCGCTGTTTACCCGGGAAGGTGAGCTTGAAGCCGGAAGGCTCTACGGCACAGCGGGTGACGATGGCCTGAATGATGCGGTTATTGACGCCAACTTCAATGTTTTCTCGCCCGGTTTTACTGGTTTTGAGTCAGAGATTGGCGCCAGTGGCGGTGGTCTGGACTACCTGGCCCTGTCTATCAGTGATGACATGACCCTGCGCCGCGTCAACCAGTTTGGTGGCAGTCTGGATCAGGTAGGTACGGCAGCTTCCCGCATGACACGGGGCTTCTTCACCGGGGGCTACACGCGTGGCCAGTTCTTCCTGGAGCCGAATGCCGGTGGTGAAGATGCTTTTGTGGCCTATCAGCAGAGCGCTTCTGCGATAGAGTCACTGTTCCAGCTGGGGACTGCAGGAGATGATTCTGTAACGGCTACCGTATCCACCGGTTACCAGGGGGTGGTTGCGGGTTATACCGAAGGCGCTCTGTTTGAAGATCTGACGCATGTTGGGGGCAAGGACTGGTGGATGGCCAGTTATCGTGTCATTCAGCCCGACCCTGATGATAATGATCGAGCACTGGATCTGCTCTGGCAATATCAGGGGGACGATATTGCGGATGAGTCTGTCAGTGCCATGAGCATGACTGCTTATGGTAAGTTTTTCCGGGTGATTGAGCGTCAGGATGCCGATGCGGTCCGCTCATTTGTCAGTCCCGTCGCCATGACCGATGGCCGTCGTCTGAGCGCGGCTCCCTGATTGATTCAGGTTTTGATATTCGGGGAGGGAGGAAGCAGGCACTTCATGAGGTCGTGATCAGTCACGATTCCCTCCAGCCCCCGCTCAGTGCGAATCAGGCAGGCTGACGCGTGCTTCCCCAGAAAAAGCAGTGCCAGGGTGCTGACTGGGGTTTGGGCGCCGGCAATCAGAAACGGACCGGACAGGGATTCCAGATCCTGCCCGGGGGGCAGCAGCAAGAGTGACCGCTCCTGACACACCCCAATGACCTTGCCTTCCCGGGTGATGGCAAGGTGACGGATCTCCATTTTCTCCATCCGGCTTCGAGCCTCTGCAACCGTTTTCTCCGCCTCTATAGTCCGTAGCGGGTGGCTCATGATGTCGCTGGCCTGGTAAGCGGAAGGGTCTTCGTGATCCCGGTAGGCCTGACTGGCGCGGCCTCTTTCAGGAAGCTCCGCAGGTGTGTCCAGGCGTGTCATTTCTTCATCGATGGGTTGGGTTTCCGGCGTCTTTGCGACCGGGTCAATGGTCCGCTTCGCCAGGTCTGCCTGCACAATGGCCATGTGTCGTTGCAGAGGGTCAAACAGATAGATCGTATTCATGTTCGCTGTCCTCCGAATCGGGTGGGGTCCAGGCGGCTCAACAGGTCCCTGTCCAGTGGCGCTGGTGTGCCACTGATCAGATCCACGAGTGTGCTGGCCAGCAGCGGGGCCAGTGTCAGGCCTTTTGAGCCCAGCGCACCCAGATACCAGAGCCCCCGGAATTGCTCCTGTCCATGCAGGCTGCCGCAAGCCGGCATATAGTCAGGCAGTGCATAGCGCAGAGAAGCGCGGCTTTGCTGCAGAGCCTGCCTGTCCAAAGATTGATCCTGGCCGCTGATTTGCTGCCAGCGCAACCAGTTTTCCTCATCGCAGGAGGGTCTGAGTTCTGTATCCGCATCGCCGGGCTGAAAACTGGCCCCCACCCACAGGGACCGGGATTCAGGTTGGGGAATCACATAACCGTCACCGCAGAGCGGGAGTTTCGGGAAGGCTGCCTGCTCCGGGATACGGTAACAGCTGATCTGGCCTCGAATGGCTTTGGCCGGAGGGGGCGTGACAGTGTCCTCCGGCCCCGGTAGTGGCGCTGGTTTTCCGGTGCAGTAGACCACCTGGTCAAACACCTCGTCGCGGTCGTTGAGTCTGGTATGCCAGGGCCGAGGGCCACTGCGACCATTGGGGGTAGACGCCTGTTGGATGGCCCTCAGGGAGGTATTCAGTCTGAGATCCAGCCCCGCTTGATCACAAAGGAAACCACAGAGCCGGGAAGGTGCCATCCAGCCTCCCTGGGGGAACAATAGTCCTCCGGAGGCGAGGGGGAATCCGGCGAGGGCCTGACACTCTGTCACTGACAGAGCCTGCAGGAGCGGCGCTGGGAATTCATTTGCTGTCAGCAGCCGTTGATGTCTGGCGGCCTCACGCTCTGTATGGGCCAGATTGATGAGACCATCGAAGCAAGCCAGGTCTTCCGGCAGTTTCAACAGATTTTGGTAAAAACGCAGGGCAAACAGATAAGCGGTGACATGCAGACGCGTCTGGGGGGACCACTCGATGCCGGGATTGATGTAGAGCGCACCTCGCGGGTTGCCACTGGCACCGGCTGCGATCTGATCGCCGGATTCAATGAGGGTGACTTTGTAACCGCGTTGCGTCAGGAAAAAGGCAGTGGTGCAGCCGGCCAGACCGCTGCCGACAACCAGACAGTTCCCACGCAGGGGGCGATCGCTTTCGCTCGCAGACCTATCCGTATCCTGCGCTTCTGAACGGGTGCCGGTCACCATGTGTCGCTTGCGGCCATAACCGGGTTGTCGCTGAACGGACCAACCGGCCTCCTGCAAGGTCCGCCTGACAGCCCCTGCAGCTGTGAAGGTAGCAAGTGTGGCTCCCGGATGGCTGCTCTGCCAGATCAGGGGGGCGAGATTTTCCCGCCACATATCTGGATTTTTGGCCGGTGCAAACCCATCCAGAAACCAGGCATTTGCCCGGAAGTGCAGAGCCTTGATCCCTTCCTCGAAGGTGCCCCAGTAGAGAGTCAGCTGAATACGGCCACTGGCCAGCACAAGACGGTGTACACCTGCGACTGGGAGCGGATATTGAATGAGCAGATCTTCTGTCAGTTCGGGAAAATGTGTTTTCCAGTGAGACAGCGCCTTGCCAATCTGATCGCAGCTCATGGGGAAGCATTCGAAGCTGAGATAGTGCAGGAAGCTGCCCTGAGCGGCGTTTTCCAGGAAATGCCTGGCGGCAGCCAGAAAATTCAACCCGGTCCCGAAACCGCTCTCAGCCAGAGTGAATTCCTGCCCCGGAAGCAGCGCTTGCCAGCGCTCGCTCAGCCGGTTGCCATCAATGAAAACATGGCGGCTTTCAGCCAGACCATCTTCGCGGCTGAAATAAACGTCGCCGAACTCAAGTGAGGCAGGGGTTCCGTCTTCGGCCCACTCAAGCGCCGGTGCCGGTGGGCACTTATGATGCCGGGACATGTTTTTTGGGGCGATTCAGCAAAAGCATATGGACACGGCGGCTTTCCTGCTCCAGCTGGAAAGCCACGATCAGACAGCCCAGCATGAACAGGACGGTCAGCAGAGCCCACTGGGCGTAAGTAACGAAGTCCGTTGCCACTACAAAGTTTACTGATAGAAACTGCATCACCCACAACAACAGGGAAAAAGGCAGTACGAATATGAAGCGAAGCCTGAACAGCACGCCGGGCAGCAGGATAGGGAACAGGATATAGGGCGGCAGACCCTGAACCGGGTGTTTCAGTGATACCGCAATAAGCAGGGCCTGCATGGCCAGGGAAAACAGGCCCAGAAACAGAGGAAAGTGGATTCTTGGCTGACGCCAGCGGGTGCTGAAAGCTGCCGCAATCGCAGCCAGGCACATTCCTGCAGAGAGCAACACGAGAGAGCCCTTGATCGGAGTGCCCTGTAGGTGCGACATCCACCAGAGCCAGACCGAGTAGCCTGCGGTTATCAGCAGCAGGGTTTTACGGTTATGAACGAGATAGCGCTGCGCATAGGCTCCCGCAAATACGCGCTCCTGCTCAAGATTGAATTGTAAGCCTTTAGACATCGTTACCTGACTCGCCGCTCCGCGGAAAATGGTTATGAAAGAACGGACTAACCGAGAGTCAGCCGGTCACTCCAGTGTAAACACAGAAACGTGTTTTTAGCAAAATCCTACAAATCGTTACCCGTTTCCTCTACAAAGAGCCTGATCAAATTGTCACCATTTGGGGACTACTTAAACCACAATAAGAGGCTCGCCATGGCGGTCAAACACGAAATACTGGAAAAATCCCGACTGGGCCGGGTTCTGGTTGCCAGAAACCTCATTACTGAGGAGCAACTGCAGTCTTCGCTTGCCCAGCATTACGAATCCGGAGAGCGACTGGGGGAGATCCTGGTTGCCCGTGGTTTGGTCGATGATCGCGATATCCGACGGGCGCTCAAGCAACAGAAACGTACACGTTACGCAGCTGCCGTGGTTGCCATGGTGGTGACCCCATTGCAACCGATGATGGCCTTCGCGGCTGGTTCGGCAGGCGCGGCTGCGCCATTGCCAAAGACGGCTGCAACGCAAGGCTTCAAGTCCGGCTTGCAGCCCCTGGATGAGCAGGAAATGGCCCAGATCGGCGGGCAGGGCTTTGGTGATGATTTCCAGCAGCTTTACGCGCTGGTCAATGCCTACGATCAGGAAGACGTCCGGGCGGGTAAACTGCAGGATGAGGAGGAAGAAGTCGCCGCACTGGATGGCGTTAAAGTGCTGGGTAGCATGGGCAAGGTGTTTTTCCCCATCGCCAATGTGCTGGATGCCGAAATCGAGATGGAAGGGGTTTACTATGATCCTTCCCGGATCAAGCCACTGGTGACCGAAGACGGGCGTGGGTTCAATGTGAATCTGCCTAGTCGGATAGAGCGGCTCAGCTTCATCGATATCCGTCCGGCAGGGTCCTCTGGTGCTACTTTGGGCAGCATTCACATGGAAGGCATCCGCTTTCATGAAAATGCGAGCCTGGTGGTCAGACCCAACTGATCAGCCGCCCGAAGAAAAGGCCTTGCAGTAGTATATAGTGAATTCTGTGTACTTCTGTCGGTGAGTGAATGCCCCACAAGCAAAGACTTCTGGGGCATTTTTCATTTTTACACAGTGTGTAATTTGGCGTGTAAAAATATGAGCACTCGCTCCGAGGGCTCTGCCCTCTCGCCGCAAGCGGCGATTCACCCGAGGTATTTCACGACCAGCGATGTGATCGAGTGAGGGCGAAGATACAGATAACTTCCTCATAGATGTTTAAATGTGAGCAAGGGCCGTACCACCATACTCGTTCTGTAGCTGGAGAGTGCCACGATAAATTGGCCACCCGTAGCTCTGGTCGCGAAGCGAACATTCAAGCGGCTGGAGCAATATTCTCCCGCCGCTGTATTAAGCCTCCTTTTTAGATATGTTCGCAGCGAAAGGGCAGAGCCCGGGGCTTGCCGAATAGAGGAGGTATGTCAGGGTTAATTTGATACCCATACAGAAATCTAGCGTACCAAACCACCATGTTAATCAACTCATCGGTTACATGATGCAGACTGTGATGAAGAATATGACAGCACAACATCGCGTCGCTTGGCGGTCCTTCTCGACAGGCCCCGTGACAGCAGCGTATAAACGCATGGTGGATTCAGGGGAGGTGTGGCGAGATGACGCGCAGGTAGCTCTGGCGGCAAAATTCGATGCGCTGCACGAGTCTCTTACCTCGCTCCCACCAGTACCAGTACGCAGCGACGAACTAACAGAGGGCAGCTTTAAAAACAGCAGTCTACTGTTACGGTTACTGGCGCGATCCTGGGCTCACGCTCAGTCTTTTCCTCGAAAGAAGTTCCATTTGTGGTCTTTTGGTCCACCACCGCGAGGCATGTACATTCATGGACCGGTCGGGGTCGGCAAGAGCTTTCTAATGGATCTCTTTTACGCATCGGTTTCTGTTCCTGATGGTAACTCTTGCTGTACTAATGACAGCCACAAACACATAAACATAACCAAACGCCGAATCCACTTTCACGAATTCATGCTAGACGTCCATCATCGAATCTTTGTCTACAAACAGGAACACCCACAAGGTGATGCGATCCCCGTCATTGCGCGCCAATTGGCACAAGAAGCCCAACTCCTCTGTTTCGATGAATTTCAAGTGACAGACGTTGCCGATGCCATGATTTTGAAACGACTTTTTTCATTATTATTGGATTTGAATGTGGTGGTAGTGGCTACCTCGAATCGCTCTCCCGATGCCTTGTATGAGGGAGGCATTAACCGCTCCCTCTTTTTGCCTTTCATAGACATGTTAAAACAAACATTCGACATTATTTCCATGGAGGATTCCCAGAAGGATTATCGACTTGAAAATCGAGCGAATGGTCAATCCTATTTTTGGTCAAACAAGAAAGTTCGTAGTGACAATAATAGCAAAAACAACATACAAGCGCAGTTGGAAAAAATATTTGGCAGCACTGCATCCGGAACTGAGGCCGAGATCATTCCCGTCCCCTTTGGTCGCACCGTCCAGGTGACCCGATTGAATGACCGGTGCGCATGGTTTGACTTTTCCGAGTTGTGCTTCCAACCGCTCGGCGCGGCCGATTATATTTCCCTCTGCCGCCGATTTCCGGTCATCATCCTGGAACGCGTCCCCCAGCTGGATGCCAATCACCTCAACGAAGCGCGACGGTTCGTGACCCTCATTGACGCGTGTTATGAATCTCGCACCCGCTTGGTGCTGGCGGCACAAGTCCCGCTCGACGAATTGTTTGTTGATTTTGAAGCGCAAGTCGAAAGCAGTGATGGAGATGGAGAATTGATTGTCAATGAAAAGGGAGGAAACTCAAGTTCCTTTGCGACAACCATGATTCGCACCAAAGAGGGAGAATATTATGAGTGGTCGGCGACGGGTCGAATTGGCGTGTCGCTGGCACAATTATCGTCTGCCAATGATCTCGCCTTTTCCTTTCGACGAGCCGCGTCTCGGTTGGTTGAAATGGGAGGAAATGAATGGGGACGGCAATGACTAAAGGTCGCAAAGCGAACATTTGGATTAGGCAATTAACGCCTTCAGAACAGAACTGCCTCAGAGGCAGTTCCGTTCTTGATTTTCTACAGGGCAACACACTGAGGATTAAAAAGGTTATTACGCGTCGACAGTGATCACCTGACCGGTGATAAAATCATCAACAGATCGAGCAAAAGCTTTACCAACCAAGCTACCCGGTACAGACTGAAAGCCCGACATCATCTGGAATATTCTCGACCTGATCTGACACATCCCAAGCTTCTTCAATAACAGTTGGATTAATTGAATTCACGCGAATCCCTCGTGGCAATTCAATCAGGCTTCCACCAGAAGTCGGGTACCACCTGAGTTATCAGCCTGTCCTTGTTTGCCGTACAGGCCAGCTTCCTGAGGCTTTCCTCGCAGTATGTCCATCAGGCGGTTATTGACCATCTGCGTGCGGTGTAATATCCGTCCATTGATTTCGTTAAGGGTCTGCACACGCCGGAGTTTGCTCTCGGTTTTTTCATAGATGGCGTACACCGCAGGTGCCTTCTCACGCAGCAGAGCAAGAAACTCCCGGGGTTTCATTCCGGTCTTGCCCATCCATTCAATGCGCTGGACCGCATGGTTACCATATTGGTCGAGTAGCCTGTTCTTGGTTTCGGAGATCGTCTTGAGCTTGTCCAGCTCACGATTCTCTAGTGCATTCTGTTCGTCGAGCAGGGTTTGTTCGAGGAGGTCCAACTGCTGGTGATCGGATTTCAGCAGTTGGATCAATTGACTTAATTCTGCCATGGCGGCCCTCGCTTGGTTTACAGGTCTCCCTCAAATCCAAGCAATTTTTCGGCCACATTCTTGCTGTTGACAGAATATTCTCCGGACTGAACTTTCTGCTTGAGTTCATCAACCTTCGCCTGGTTGACCTCCGGCAGATTTACCAGTGACTTCTCTATCTGCTTCAGGTTCTGCGCCTGACTGCTGAGCTGAACGGTTGCCCCGCTGGCGGAAGGATCACCCCCGCTGCGGGCCGTTTCATTGCTTTTATTGGCTTTATCAGCCTTTGCTGCGTTTTGCTGCGCTTTCAAGTCGTTGGGGTTTATACCCCCGTAACCTTTGATATTCATGGCTTTTTACCCGATCAATTTGCCTTTGATTAAAGTATCGGCTGCCTGAACCAAAACTTTAGCGTAATTTTCAAAAAAAATCCTGGCGTTGGTCACCGCTCAAAGTGTGACTTCCACCCGGTTTTCATCGACCACGGTGGCCCGTAAACGCCGACCGGAGCTCAGGTTTTCCACGGTAATCTGGTCACCCAGCCGTCCGTTTGCCAGCGCAATGCCGGCCATGCGTACCAGAATGACCGGGTTTTTGGCGCTGATAACGACGCGATCGCCCCGGTTCACCATCAGGGGGGGCGTCAGATGACCCGGTTGAAGTACCGTTCCGGCTGTCAGTGTGCGGCGGGCCAGCTGGTTCAGGATGGCTTCTGGCTCTGTGAAGTATCCCAGTCGGGCTGAGGACAGATTGATGCGTTTCATTTCAATGTGTTCAGGCCTCAAAGCCTGCTTTCGGCCCAGGCTCTGGCTGAGAACAGCGACCGTGGCGAAGCGGTCGGCCTCCAGGTTGACGTACAGTTGCCATTTCACCGGTCCCGGGCAGCGAACCCGTAATGTCATCCGGCTGGAAATTGCCGGATCACGGCGCGAAACCGCCGGCATTTCGGAGCAGGGGGCAAAATTTAACCGTTCATCGAACTCTATCGGGTGAAAACGGATTTCTTCTCCTGCCTGAGTGGCTTCTTCCCGGATGCGGGTACTTTCTTCACTCAGGGCAGCCCGGGTCTGTTGTACCCAGACCGCCTGAGACTCGCTGGCCGAAGCCAGGGATACCGGGGCCAGGAAAAGGCTGACCAGGGTGAGAATCAGGCGGCGTTGTAATCTCGGGCGAAAACTCATTTTATGTCCTATGCTGTTTAGTGACCGGGCATATGGCCAGATAATGACTTGATCAGCATTACTGCAAAGGTTGTGCCTTTTAAGAATCAGGAGTGACACAGAATGGCTGGCGTACTCGACAGCGTTAACCAAAGAACCCAACTGGTCGGTCAGAACCGTCTGGAACTTCTCTTGTTCCGTTTGCAGGGCGATCAGATATACGGGATCAACGTCTTCAAGGTAAAAGAGGTACTTCAGTGTCCGAAACTGACCATGATGCCTCAGCGTCATCCGGTGGTTCGGGGGGTGGCTCATATCCGCGGGGGAACCATTCCCATACTGGACATGGGTATGGCGACCGGTCAGATGCCGGTGCCTGAAGACAAGATCGATTCTTGCTTTGTCATCATTACGGAATACAACCGCAAAACCCAGGGCTTTCTGGTCAGTGGCGTAGAGCGGATCGTGAACCTGAATTGGGAGGAAATGCATCCCCCGCCCAAAGCTTCCGGAAGGGACAACTACCTGACCGCGGTGACGCGCCTGGAGAACCGGCTCATTGAAATTATCGATGTAGAGAAGATTCTCGCTGAAGTCGCGCCTTCCAGGGATTCGGTTGCCGATGAGTACATTGAACAGGTTCGCGTGCCGGAAGAGATCACTCATACCGTTCTGGTGGTTGATGA
Source organism: Gammaproteobacteria bacterium (assembly GCA_030427465.1). Classification (GTDB taxonomy): domain Bacteria; phylum Pseudomonadota; class Gammaproteobacteria; order Pseudomonadales; family Oleiphilaceae; genus JADJWY01. The sequence goes on from JAUIAZ010000028.1 coordinate 12,603, forward strand.
CTCGGCGGTTGCCCGTCGCCAGATCGTACACTGTATGAAAGCGGTGGGTGTGGAAGTTGTCACCAAGAATGATGGACGCCAGGCGCTGGAATATCTGCGCTCCCTGGTGGCAGATGGCAGCCCGATCGGAGACCACCTGAGCCTGATGATTTCCGATGTCGAAATGCCGGAAATGGACGGCTACACGCTGACGACCAATTGCAAGAACGATCCCAATCTGAAAGACCTTTACATCATGTTGCATACTTCCCTGAGCGGGGTGTTCAACAAGGCTATGGTTGCCAAAGTGGGCGCCAACGATTTCATGGCTAAATTCAGCCCGGATGAACTCGCGCAGAAGGTCAATTCGATACTGGCTGAAGTTGCTGCAATGAGCGCTGGTTCATAAGTTGTAGAGTAGGGGGCACACTCTGATCAGGCCTGACGAGTACAATCGTTTCCGGGAATTTCTTCAGAAAGCCTGCGGAATTCTTCTGGGCGACAATAAGCAATATCTGGTGCAGAGCCGCTTGCGCAAGATCATGGCTGAACAATCGGTATCAAATCTGGGAGAACTGGTTGATCGCCTGAATCGCTCGACTGCCCGCTCTCCCTTGCGAGAAGCGGTTGTTGACGCGATGACCACAAACGAAACCCTCTGGTTCCGGGATGGCCACCCTTTCCGTATTCTCAACGAACGGATATTTCCTGAATTTGCCAGGAAACCCGGCGTATCCAGTCTGCGGATCTGGTCAGCGGCTTCCAGCACCGGTCAGGAGGCCTACTCTATCAGCATGACGGCCGAAGAGTTCCGTCGTGCTAACCCCGGGCAGCTGCGCGGGGGGCTGAATATCGTTGGCACAGACATTTCGCACCGGGTGCTTGAGGTAGCCCGCAAGGCCGAGTACGAAATCCTGGCCATTGGCAGAGGGCTGTCCAAAGAACGGCTGGCTGCTTTTTTTGCCGAGAAGGGCAGTGGCCTGTGGCAGGTCAAACCAGAGATCCGTCGCGGAGTGGAATTCCGCCCACTTAATCTCCTCGATAGCTATGCGGCGCTCGGAAAGTTCGACATCATCTTTTGCCGCAATGTGCTGATCTATTTTTCAGCCGAACTCAAGCTGGATATCCTCACCCGAATGCATGCCGCTCTCAAACCCGGCGGATTTCTCCTGCTTGGCGCTTCAGAAACCCTGAATGGCTTGCCAGACAAGTTCGAAATGGTGCATTGTTCTCCGGGTATTATTTATCGCACCAAATAATATAGATAGATAATACCTATCATTTCATTTGAAAAGCTCAATTTCACGAATCAGGCTGCAGTCAGTATCTTTTTAATCTCTGGCTGCTGACCAGCCTGTTTTCACTACCAAGGAGAATATGAATGAGTTCGTTGATCAACACCGAAATCAAACCTTTTAAAGCCACTGCATTCCTCAACGGAGAATTCGTTGAAGTCACGGAAGCTGATCTGAAAGGCAAGTGGTCGGTTGTTTTCTTCTACCCTGCTGACTTCACTTTCGTTTGCCCGACTGAACTGGGCGACATGGCGGATCACTACGAAGAACTGCAAAAAATGGGTGTAGAAATCTACTCAGTATCGACTGACACCCACTTCACCCACAAAGCATGGCACGATGCTTCTGAAACCATCAAGAAGATCAAGTTCCCGATGGTCGGTGATCCGACTGGTGTCATCACCCGCAATTTCGATGTGATGATTGAAGAAGACGGTCTGGCGCTGCGTGGTACTTTCGTGATCAACCCGGAAGGTCAGATCAAGGTCGCGGAAGTCCACGACCTGGGTATCGGGCGTTCAGCCAAAGAGTTGGTTCGCAAGATCCAGGCCGCCCAGTATGTCGCGACCCACGATGGTGAAGTGTGCCCGGCCAGCTGGACCCCAGGCGAAAGCACTTTGAGCCCGTCCCTGGATCTCGTCGGCAAGATCTGATCCAGAACACCCTACGAACGTTCTCGTTCCCGGTTGTGGCGTCGCCTGAGCGCCGCCACAACCTCCCAGAATTCCCCGGAGGAAGGTAAACGTGTTAGACAGCACAATGAAATCTCAATTGAAAGCGTACCTGGAAAACCTGCGTCACCCTATCGAGCTGCAGGCGACCCTGGATGACAGTGATGTCTCCCGGCAAATGCGTGAGCTCCTGGAGGACATTGCCAGCCTGAGTGATAAGGTATCTCTCGCTGACTCGTCCGAGCCGAGCGATTGGGTACCGTCCTTTGGTGTGACCACACCAGGTCAGGCTCCGCGCATCCGCTTTGCGGGCTTGCCGATGGGGCACGAATTTACTTCATTGATTCTGGCTTTGTTGCAGACCGGTGGCCACCCACCCAAAGCGGACGAAGCCCTGCAGAAACAGGCCAGAGAGCTGCAAGGAAATCATCAGTTTGAAACCTTCATCTCGCTGTCCTGCCAGAACTGCCCGGATGTAGTACAGGCACTCAACCTCATGGCAGTTCTTAATCCGGGTGTCAGCCATGTCATGATCGACGGTGCGGCATTCCAGGCAGAGGTTGAAGAACGCAAAATCATGGCCGTTCCTACGGTTACCCTGAACGGACAAGAATTTGGCCAGGGGCGCATGGGCCTGGCTGAGATCCTGAATAAAGTGGATACCGGTGCAGCCAAAAAGCAGGCGCAGGCACTTTCCGAACGTGCGATCTATGACATGCTGATCGTCGGGGGTGGCCCGGCTGGTGCGGCGTCGGCTGTCTATTCAGCGCGCAAGGGCATCCGTACGGGTATTATCTCTGAGCGGTTCGGAGGTCAGGTGGCAGATACCATGGGGATTGAGAACTTCATTTCCGTCAAGGAAACCGAAGGCCCCAAGCTGGTTCGCGCCTTGGAAGAACACGTCAAGGAATATGCTGTCGACGTGATGGATTTGCAGAAAGTCAGCAAACTGGCGAAATCAACCGTCAGTAACGCGAACTACGAAGTGCAGACAGAGAGTGGTGCGACCCTGCGCGCGAAATCCATCATCCTTGCTACAGGCGCCCGCTGGCGTGAACTGAATGTACCAGGTGAAACAGAGTATCGCGGTAAAGGGGTGGCATACTGCCCGCACTGTGATGGCCCTCTGTTCAAAGGCAAGCGGGTCGCGGTTGTCGGCGGTGGCAACTCAGGCGTCGAAGCCGCAATCGATCTCGCCGGTATTGTTGCACACGTGACCCTGATTGAATTCGGGGCAGAGCTGAGAGCCGATGCGGTGCTTCAGAAGAAACTGCGAAGCCTGGCGAACGTGACTATCCTCACGGAAGCCCAGACCACTGAGGTACTGGGTAACGGTGAGAAAGTGAACGGTCTGGTTTACAAGGACAGAGGCACCGGTGAGGAGAAGCGCGTCGAACTGGAAGGCATTTTCGTTCAGATCGGTTTGCTGCCCAATACTGAGTGGCTGAGAGGAACCATTGAGTTAACCCAGTACGGTGAGATCATCGTTAACGATCGTGGTGAGACTTCCTTGCCGGGTGTATTTGCCGCAGGGGATGCCACAACGGTACCTTACAAACAGATCATCATCGCGATGGGTGAGGGTTCAAAGGCCGCCTTGGGAGCTTTTGATTACCTTATCCGCTCCTCGGTCAGTGTGGATGAGGGTGGCGAAGCCGCCTGAATCCGGAGGAACTCTGGCGTGTCTTGACAGTCTGATATCCTGAACAGAGGAGATTAGGATGAACTGGAATGCACGCTGGATCTGGCACATATTGTTCTGGGGGGCGCTTGCCCCCCTCGTTGTGTTGATTGCACAATTGCTCAGTCGCGATCTTGGACCGGACCCAGGGAAGACGCTTACAGAAGAACTGGGGCGCTGGGGCCTGATCTTTCTGCTGCTGACCCTCACATTGAGCCCCTTGAAGCGCTTCCTGAACATTCCGCTGTTACGTTACCGTCGCATGATCGGGCTTTATGCCTTTTTTTATGCCTGCCTCCATGTTACCGCATACCTGTTGTTTCTGGCGGACTTTCAGGCGCTTTGGGAAGATCTTCTGAAACGCCCCTATATCATGGTAGGGGCGGCGGCTTTTCTGATTCTGCTGGCTCTGGCTGTGACTTCACCCCGATCCATGGTGCGCAGGCTGGGCAAGCGCTGGAGAACCTTGCATAAGGGCGTCTATGCCGCTGGCATCCTGGTGGTCGTCCACTTTCTCTGGCAGGCACGGGCAGATCTGGGTGAGCCTATCGCCTATGGAGCGGTGCTCGCCGTCCTGCTCTTGTCCAGAGTGAAGCGCAGAACCGTATTGCCGGCTTCGTCGTCCAGCCGCAACGCGTAGCCGGAAAGCCGATAGCTGCGTACTTCTGACAACTGCTTGAATAGGCTCTGTTCGGCTTCCATCACGCCAGGCGGGCAGGCTTTGCGGGTTCCGTAGATGATGTCGGTTTCGAGTTTTCCAGTGGCAGAACCGACTGTGCGAGACTCGGTCTGCGTGCGGTAACCCGCGCCAAAACTGTTACAACCGCTGTGCCCCCTGAGACGCAGACTGTCGCTCTGCCATTCAATGAAGACCGCCTCGCCGGCAGGCGATCGGGGTGAAAGCGGGACCCAGCGCAAATCTTCAAAGCCTGTGGGGAGCGGGGGTAGGGTGGCGGGTTCTTCCGGTATTTCCTGGGTGGCACAAGCGGTGATGCCCAGGATGCAAGAAAGCAAAAAGGCACGCTGCCTGGCGTGCCTTGTAAGGGATGCTTGTCGAAGTCTCAGAGGTGCAGACCGCATTCAGTTTTCTCCTTGCCTTGCCAGCGTCCCGCGCGGCCCTCACCCTTGACCGTGCAGTGTGTGCAACCGATTGAGGAGTAACCTTCATCTACCAGCGGGTGGAAAGGCAGGTCGTGATTGCGGATATAAGCATCCCTTTCTTCGCGGGCCACATCAATCATCGGATTGAACTTGATGATACCACGGCGCTCTTCAAAAATTTCAAGAGACGCTCGGTGCTCTGTCTGCCAGCCCATCAGACTACTGACCCAGACATGATAGTTCTCTTTCACTTCTTCCAGCGGCTGCACCTTGTTGGCCGAGCAGCACAGATCAGGGTCTTTGTCCCACAGCTGCTCGCTTACACTGTACGCATGGTGGTGTGCGTCTGGTACGATGTCTTCCACTTTGAGGTTGTACTTCTGGCTCAAAAACTCTTTGTAATTCAGTGTTTCTGTGAAGTGGAAGCCCGTGTTGATGAAGTGAATCACCTGCTCCGGGCGAATCGATGAAATAATGTGCAGAAAGTAGGCTGATGTTGCCGCAAAAGAAGAGGTAACCAATACTTTACCCGCTTCGAAATCTTCATACAGACGACGGATTCGCTGCTCAAAGTTCAGAGGCCGATACGCCTCATTCAGCCGGGCAATGTCTTCTTTGGAAAGGCCCAGGCTATTGCTGCCAACCTGGCTGATCAACTCTGCGCTACTCATGTTGGAAGGCTCCCCCGGTTCGTCGAGGATTCTATAATAGAGGCTTGAAGAATAATTTAAAGGAATAAATGATTAAAAGGATAGATCAAAAAAGAATATCAGGCGCTTTCTTTCTGCTGGGTAAGCAATTCCTCGATAGGCAGTACCGTCAATTCACCTGAACGATAGTGGGTGTCGATAAACACCTGGTTCTCCGCCCAGACGGGTCTTTCGCTCGGGTTATGCCCGCTGATTACCAGGTCAGCCGAACGGATCGGCCGGACAAACCCGGAACCCGCCTGAGCCGCATGAAAGCGGGCTCGTGACCACACACAGCGATCGATAATTTTGGTTGAGGCAGCATCTTTCATGGTCTGCCAATCACCCTGCCAGACATCATTATGGGTAATCGCAACGGTCTGGCCGTTGACCGATAGTTCAATACCCAGCGGCATTTTCTGCTGCATCAGTTTGGCCCAGGCTTCCAGCTGCGGTGCCGAATGCTGTTCGGCCCACAGGCCACCGTTCTTGAGACTGACAGCGGCAGAATCGGAGTCACCCTGAAGGTAGGCCTGAATGAAGAGCCATTCGTGATTGCCCAGACAGGCATGGAACCAGCGTTTATTGAGCAAGTCGATGCAATCAGGCGACTGCGGGCCGCGATCAATCAGGTCACCGACAGAAAATAGACGATCTGTACTTTCATCGAACTGGCATTCGCGCAGATGAGCGCGCAGGTTGTCCAGTTGTCCGTGAACATCCCCCACCACGAAATCCTTGCCCCGGGTGTTGGGAGGCAGTTTTTCAATTCGGCCGGAACGCGGCTGGAAGAGTTTCATTCCCCACATGACGTATCTACTGGCTCCACAATTCCATGTTTACCAATACGATGGCCAGAAGCATTATGCCCAACATCAGGCAGACTCTGACCCATTTGCACACTGAACAAGTTGTCATGGTGGCAGTTTACCACAGACCACCGGCTGTTAGCCGCCCTGGCGGGGCTTTGTTGGTCCGTACATCCTCTGATCACGCCGAGGGACTGGAAAAGGTAGTATAAAAAGTGAACTAAATGTTAAGGAGGCAGGCAGTATGCGTATTTGCACAAAGAGAGTGCGCCCGGGTCTCTCACTGAACATTCCGGCGGGTTTGAGCTGGCCCTTGCAGGCAGGCGAACGTTTGCGCAGGCAAGGGCAGCGTATTACTGGCTCTCTGAACGACTGGCTGGCGCTGTGGGAGGCAGCGGAGTTTCCTGTTGAACTTTCAGACCGTGATGCGGACCCTGAGATCAAACCCGCCTGGCCTCACCAGGTAGACCGGGGACGCTACTCAAGTACGTTTAAGGTTGATCAGACCCGCGACCACAATAACCAGCGTACCTAGCCAGGTCCACAGCGAGGGGATCTCGGCCCAGAAGACCCAGCCCAGCAGCATGGCGTAGATCACCGAGGAATAGGCATAGACACCAACCAGGGAAGGCTTGGCAAGTCGGTAGGCCTGGGTCATAAGCAGCTGGCCGCTAGTGCCCAGCAAGCCCAAAAGGGCCAGGAACAGCCAGGCTTCCGGGGCGGGTTGCTGCCAACCCCAGATCAGGGGCACCGCTGAAATCAATGTAGAAAACAGGGCAAAGTAAAATACAATCCGGGCACTGGGCTCTGTATCCGACATCCAGCGGATGCAGACCTTGGCCACCGCCGCCAGGCCTGCTGCCAGTATCCCCACCGCCATCACTAGGGTGACTTCCTCCCCCTGGGGACGCATGATCAGTCCTACCCCCAGAAAGCCCAGAACCAGGGCCAGGCCGTTTCTCAGGGTCATCCGGTCACCGAGCATCAACAAAGCGATACAGGGCAGCCAGAGCGGGGTGGACAGCTTCACCAGGGTGGCCTCAGCCAGGGGCAGGTGCAGAATGACATAGAAAAAGCCGTACATCGCACACACACCAGACAAGGCGCGAAACAAGTGAACTTTCAGGCGCTTCGTCTTGAGTTGCGGGATACCACCACGGATGAGAAAAGGCAGCAGAAACAGCAGGCCAAAGAAGTTGCGCGCAAACAGCAGTGTTTCGTGACTCAGGTTTTCGCCCAGGCCTTTCACCAGAGCGGCCATTGCCGCCAGACAGCCTTCACCCGCCAGGAGAAATAAAGCCGCCAGTCGCAACTGATTCTGCATCGCTTGACTTGTCCTCCTACTACGAGCGCGGCAGTATACGCGCTGACAGGTACGACAACCAGGAGTAAGCAGTGACAGTCCTATACGGTATCGCCAATTGTGATACGGTCAGAAAGGCCCGCAAGTGGCTGGAATCCCATGACATTGATTTTCGCTTTCATGACTTTCGTAAAGACGGTCTGTCCGGGGCGCAGGTTCAGCACTGGATCAGTGCGCTGGGCGTTCCCGCTCTGCTGAACAAGCGCAGCGCCACCTGGAAGCAACTGAGCGAGGAAGAAAAGAAAGGGGCTGAGGCAGGCGACATCGCCCTATTCCAGAGCCATCCAACCCTGATCAAACGACCCGTGCTGGAAACCGCAGACGGGGTATTGTCCGGTTTTGTTGAAGACAGGTACCGGCAGGCATTGAAGGTTTAAGCGACATATTCGACTATGTTGAGACAAGCAAGAGGAAAAGTGTCATGAGTGAACTGGTTCGTTACGAAGTCCAGGAAAAAGCGTCGTTGCTGACCCTGGCAAACGGAAAGGCCAATGCGGTGTCGCATGCCCTGATTGATGAGATGAACGCTGCATTGGACAAAGCTGAAGAAGCCGGTCTGCCCGTGATTCTGACCGGGGCTCCGGGCATGTTCTCGGGGGGCTTCGATCTGGAAGTGATGCGCAGTAGTATGGATGAAGCCATGAAGCTGGTGTGCCGTGGCTCCGAACTGTCGCATCGATTGCTTTCCTTCCCGACTCCGGTCATTGCTGCGTGCAGTGGTCATGCTGTAGCGAAGGGTGCCTTTCTGTTGTTGTCTTCCGACATCCGGATCGGGGTGAAAGGCGACTTCAAGATCGGGCTTAATGAAGTTGTGATCGGGATGACCATGCATCATGCCGGGTTGTCACTTTCGCAGGAACGGCTGAATCGGGCCTATTTCGAGCGCTCGGTTTTGTGTGGACAGATTTTTGCCCCGGAAGAAGCCGTCGCCGCAGGCTTCCTCGATCAGCTGGTTGAACCCGAAGCGCTGATTCCTGCGGCGCTTGCTGTTGCCGGGCAGTTGTCCAACATTGATTCCCGTGCCCACCACCAGACCAAGCTGAAAGCACGTGCGGCTTGGCTGTCGTCTCTGTCCGAGGCGATCGAAAAAGACCGTCACAGCAGCCTCTGACAGGGTCCATATCATGCTTCGACTGCTTGCCTTTGTTCTGTCCCTGAGTTTAAGCCTGCACCTGGCTGCCCAGTCGGGAGAGGCCGATATCGAACGACTGGAGGCAAGGGTTGCAGAAAGCGATCTGGGTGAAGAGCGCCGGCTGGCGCTGGAGAAGCGTCTGGCGGAAATGCGTCAGATGCTCACTTCGCAGCAGGAGTCTGAAGCACGGATCAGTGAGATCCGCGAGCAGCTGAAAAAACTTCCTGATCAGGTCAGTATCCTGCAGAGGGAGCTGCGGCGGGAAGAGCGCGCTGGCAAACTGGAAAACCAGCCCGGACTGGACGCCATGGATACGGATGCGCTCAAAGCTGAGCGCCTGGCACTGGAAGGTCAGAAAACGGCTCTGGAAGCTGGCATCTTGCAGAAACAGAATGACCTGGAGTTACTCAGGGGACTGCCAGAACGTGCCCGTCAGGAA
>JAUIAZ010000322.1 GCA_030427465.1 Gammaproteobacteria bacterium
CAATCTGCCGTCTAGCGTGGTTTTCTTGTCGGTTTCAAAGAAGAAGGCAGCATCGCTCAACCGTGGACGTACTACACGTTCATTGCCCTGAATGACCTTGTCAGGTTCCTTGCTTTTGATATTGGAAACAGTAATGAAGAAAGGTAACAATCGACCCTGGGCATCAACAAGATGGAAGTACTTCTGATTTTCCTTCATCGTGGAGATCAGCGCTTCCTGCGGGACTTCGAGAAAGCGTTCCTCAAAGCGCCCCAGCAGGGCATGGGGATACTCATTTAACGCAGTGACTTCATTGAGCAGGTCTTCATCAATGACAGCTGTGCCGCCTTTATCTTCGGCCAATGCCAGAACCTGTGTCCTGATGTCTTCCTTTCTTTCTTCAAAGTCGGCGACTACACAGGCTTTCTTCAGAATGTGTTCATAGTCAGCGGGTTTGGAAATCTCAACGGCCTGTGGAGCATGAAAGCGGTGGCCCATGGTAGAGCGGCCGGCCTTCAGCCCCAGAATTTCACATGTAATCACTGTGCTTTCGTTAATCATAACGATCCAGTGAACCGGCCTCACAAACTCTACTCGTCGTGAACCCCAGCGCATACGTTTTGGAATCGGTAACTGAGCCAGTGCCGTCTGCACAAATTCTGGCAACAGATCCTGTGTACGTTGGCCGGCTTGTGTGGAGCGATAGACGACCCACTGCCCCTTGTCTGTCTCGATACGGTCCAGATCTGAAACATCAACCTGGCAAGAGCGTGCAAAGCCTTGTAGAGCCTTTGTGGGTTCCCCGGCTGCATCAAAGGCGGCGGCCACTGCCGGACCCCGACGCTCCACTTGCTGGTCAGCTTGCTGGTTGTCGAGTTGCCTGAATCGTACAGCCAGCCGGCGCGGAGTCGCAAAGGACTGACTGGACTCGAAACTTAGGTTGGCGCTTCCCAGTTGCTGTACAAGTGACTGATGAAATGCCTCAGAAAGTGTCAGCAAAGCTTTTGGGGGAAGTTCTTCTGTACCGATCTCGATCAGAAAATCCTGGCGCGAATTAGTCATTATGAAGCCTCCTTGCGACTGGCCAGAACTTCGTCTCTCAGGTTTGCCGGCGCGAGTGGGAACCCAAGGTCCGCGCGTCGGTCAAAGTAAGCCTGGGCTACATTGCGTGCGAGAGTGCGAACCCTGAGGATGTAACGCTGACGCTCGGTGACGGAAATCGCGTTTCTGGCATCGAGTAGATTGAATGTGTGAGATGCTTTCAAAACCATTTCGTAGGCTGGCAAAGGCAAACCGTTTTCGATCAGTTTCTGGCTGTCCGTTTCATACTGGTCAAACAGACCAAACAGGGCTTTGACGTCAGCCTGTTCGAAGTTGTAAGCGCTCATCTCGACTTCGTTCTGATGGAATACATCGCCATAGGTTACCGGACCATCCGGGCCGTGTGTCCAGATCAGATCAAATATGCTGTCGACGCCCTGCAGATACATGGCAATGCGCTCCAGGCCGTAAGTGATTTCGCCGGTCACCGGATAGCACTCCAGACCACCTACCTGCTGAAAATAGGTAAACTGGGTGACTTCCATACCGTTAAGCCAGATTTCCCAGCCCAGTCCCCACGCACCCAGGGTCGGGCTTTCCCAGTTGTCTTCAACCAGACGAATATCATGTACGCCCGGATCTATTCCAAGTTCCTTGAGACTGTCCAGATAAAGGTCAATGATATTGTCAGGCGAAGGCTTCAGGACAACCTGGTACTGGTAATAATGTTGCAGCCGGTTGGGGTTTTCCCCATAACGCCCATCGGTCGGACGGCGACAGGGTTGCACATAGGCGGAGTTCCAGGTTTCCGGACCGATGGCTCTGAGGAAGGTGGCGGGATGAAATGTTCCGGCGCCGACCTCCATATCCAGAGGCTGCATGATCACGCAGCCCTGAGCTGCCCAGTAGTTCTGCAGGGTATGTATCAGACCCTGAAATGTTGAAATGCTGTTGTCTTTATCCGAGCTCACTGGAAACCTTCTCTGCTGCCAGGGCGCTTACCCTGTGCCTGCCTTGTGAAATTAAACTTGGCATTATACAGTCAGCGCAGTCACTTTAAAGCGTCATTCATTCGGGGTGTGAACTTGCCACCACAGGAACTCAAGTCAAGAGCGATCATTTACCTGATCCGCACTCTTTCCAGAATGTCCCTGCTGAGAGCGCAGGCATTCGGACGCCTGATGGGACACCTGCTGTATTCGTTTGATTCCGAAACGGCTCGCGTTACCCGCAGAAATATTGATCTTTGCTTTGCCGACAAGCCGGTGGAGATTCGCCGGCAATTGATCAAGGACAGTCTGCAACAGATATCAATGACCTTTTCTGAACTCGGTGCTATCTGGGAATGGCCGGCGGATAAAAGTCTCGCACTCATCAAGCACGTGTCGGGTGAAGACTTGCTGAATGATCTGGTATCCGGAGACAGGCCTGTCGTGATACTTGCCCCACACTATGGCAACTGGGAACTACTGGGTCTGTTTCTGGCGAAAAAGTTCCAGGTAGCTTCGTTGTATTCACCGCCCAAGCAAGCAGGGCTGGAGACCTATATTCGTGCCGCCCGGGAACGTAGTGGCAGTCTCCTGGTTCCGGCATCACAGAAGGGTGTGGTTCAGTTGCTCGGGTTCTTGCGTAAAGGTGGCGCGACCGGGATTTTGCCAGACCAGGAGCCAGACCTGAGCTCCGGTAAGTTCGCCTCTTTTTTTGGTCAGCCCGCATTAACCATGACGCTGGCGTCCAGGCTGATTCAGAAGACAGGGGCGAGAGCATGCGTTGCCGTGGCTCATCGGCTGCCCTCCGGTCAGGGCTTTGAACTGCGCTTCCGGGAAGTAGACTCTGAAATTTATGAGAAAGATCTGTCCGCGTCAGTGGCTGCCATGAATCGCAGCATTGAAAAAGTGATTCAGGAAGACCCACGACAGTACCAGTGGGCCTATAAGCGCTTTCGTAAACAGCCGGATGGTGGCAAAGGCTTTTACAAGCGTTTGCCGACATCACACCTTAATTGACTGTTTCCCGTATGAGGCTTTCCGTGACCGTCCGGGTTCTTTCCGTGACCTGAAGTGAACGCGATGCCTTGGTGTCAAAGTAATAGGTGTCAGGCAGGCTGACCACGTCGTTGGACTCACTGCGAACCAGTACAAGACCGTGGCTCACCTCGACGGTTCCGGTTCCCAGCCACTGTGAATAACCGGGCAACGTACCGAGCTGTATCTGAGGTTGCCCGGTGCTGGCAAAATGCACGACCATATCCACAGCATTCAGGAAAACTTCCCCATTAACGACTTTGAACGGCGGGTCAGTGATGATCTGGTCATCGTCGTCACCCGGACCATTTCGCTCGACACGGGTGGTCTCTTTGCCATTAAAGCGGATTGGCAGGTAAGTTACCCCGCTATCCAGCAGGCGCCGGAATACCAGCCAGTGGGCGTCGGTATAGCACCCGTTTTCCGAGGTCATGACACCATCTTCTCCGGCACAGCGGGGGGCTTCGGCTGAGGACTCGTTCATGACCCGTGCATTAACCTGGTTAGTCTCCTCAGTCGCAAAATACACCAGGTTACCAAAAGCCATCCATTGTCCAAAAAGTTCTCGGCCAGCGGTGTTGAGTGCCTGAGGTGCTGAGCCTGTCTTGAGAATCCGATACAGGCGGCGGTCGTCCCCCTGCACGTAGTAGTATTGAGTGCCCTGTTGCAGCCGACCCTCGAAAGCGAAACCGGCAAAAGTACACAGAACGTTGGTGGTGCCGTCTGTGAGTTCGATGCTTTTCAACTGAGAGCCGTCTGCAACAATCAGACTGGACTCAGCAAACAAGGTGTTCGTGGAATCCAGACGATTCTGGTTCAGAGTGGCGACGGCCGTGGGGAAGCTGCCACTGGCCAGTTCTTCGGCCGTGGTGACATAGAGCGCCCGATCGGCGAGCCACACCAGAAGCCCTTCGTATCTCAGCGGGGATAAAACTGTGCTGTCGGTCAGCGAGCCCAGGCGGCCGACTTCAATGTCCTCTGAGTTATAGGCAACGATCTCGCCTCCTTCTTCCAGCAACCAGCCGGTCAGATCAAAATTGACATCCTGAACGGGGGTGCCCCAAAAGCGGAGTGCCGGAACGGTGACGGGCTCATCTTGCGGCGTTG
>JAUIAZ010000323.1 GCA_030427465.1 Gammaproteobacteria bacterium
CGGAAAATGGTGGGCCGGTCGATATCGTGAACAACTGTCAGGCGGGTCTGCTGGTCGACCCGCTGAACACCGACGAAATGGCCAATGCCATACAGTCCCTGCTTCTGGACGGTGAAAACTGGCGCACGCACAGCGCCAATGGCATCAAGAATGTCGAGCGCAAATACTCCTGGAAAGCCCATGCCCAGCAGTACCTGAAGGTTATTGAGCCGCTTACCCGGCGGGAAGCCATTATTCACAAGTCTCCGGCGATCAGGAAAGCGGCTCGCCGCGTTGACCGCATGATTGTCACGGATCTCGACAAAACACTGCTCAGCAACACTCAGGGGCTCAATGAGTTTCTTGCCCTGCTCAAGAAACATCGCAAGACCTGTGCCTTTGGGATTGCCACCGCCAGAAGCCTGAATTCGGTTCTGGCAGCCCTCAGAAAGTTCGATTTGCCAAAACCAGACATTCTTATCTGCAGCCTGGGAACCGAGATCTACTATTCAGAGGAGCTCACGCTCAGCACAGACTGGCGCCGGCATGTGGACCACAACTGGAACCCACAAACCATACACCGCTTACTGGATGAGCTGCCCGGGCTGGAACTTCAGGCCGATACCGAACAGAGCCGGTTCAAGATCTCTTACGACCTGACGGAGACCACCGAAGGGACACTTGGCCGGGCTGAAATAGTTTCCCTGTTGCGCAAGGAAGATCAGTCCGTGAATGTGTTTCTTTCCCAGGGCCAGAAGCTGGACGTGGTACCCAGCCGGGCCTCCAAGGGGCTGGCACTGAGGTACGTGGCCGCCATCTGGAGTATCCCCATGGAAAACATTCTTGTGGCGGGAGGCTCAGGCACTGACGAGGACATGATGGCCGGAAATACGCGCTCCGTTGTGGTCAGTAACCGGCAGCATGAACCCCTGGAGGATCACCCCGACCCTCAGCATATCTACTTTGCTCAAGAAGCGAACGCCATGGGCATCATAGAAGCCATAAGGCATTACAAATTTCTGGAGGGGCCGCAGGATGCCGGGTGAGCCAAATCTGATCCTGTTTACCGATATGGACCGGACCCTCATGCCCAACGGCCATCAACCCGAATCTGCCCAGGCGCGCCCGCTGCTGCGCCAGCTGGCAAAGCGCGAGGACGTCATACTCGTTTATGTGACGGGGCGCGACCTGGGACGCGTAGAAACGGCGATAGAGGAATACCAGCTACCCCTTCCTGACTTTGTTATTGGTGATGTGGGTTCCAGCATTTATGCGAAGTCGGCGGATGGCTGGGCGCAGGAAACTGCCTGGCAGTCAAGGTTGGCCAGGCAGTGGCATGGGCTGGATGCTGCGAAGCTTGAACAACAACTGGGCGCCCTGCCCGGCGCTGAAAAACAGGCGGAAGACCGCCTGGGTCCGTTCAAGCTGAGCTTTGATGTTCATCCCGGCAGACGGCTTCCCGAAACACTCAGGCACCTGGAACAACGCCTGTCTGAGCTGGAACTGCCAGTCACGCTCATTCACAGTATCGATGAAACCACCGATACTGGCCTGATAGACCTGCTACCCACTGCCGCAAGCAAACGCAAGGCAGTGGAATGGATTGTGAACCACCATCACTGGCCCCGCTCCCGGGTTTTGTTTGCCGGTGACAGCGGTAATGACCTGGATCTGTTGGTGAGCTCTTTCCGGTCGGTTTTGGTCGCCAATGCCACCGAGACACTGAGACAGCAGATACTGACCTTGGCTGACTATCAGAGCGCGCCCGACTCCCTGTATTTCGCGCAAGGGTTCCGGCCACGGGAGGGACTTGCCCTGAACGGTTGTTACGCCTCTGGAATACTCGAAGGGGTCGCCCACTTTTTTCCTGAATTGTTCCATGAACTCGTTGAAGGTCACTGCCATGTCTGATCAATCCGTTGTGCTCTTTGGTGAAGTCCTGTTTGACTGCTTTCCCGGCCATGAGCCGGTACTGGGCGGGGCACCATTCAATGTCGCCTGGCACCTCCATGGTTTTGGAGAGAACCCGGTCCTGGTGTCCGCTGTGGGTAATGATGAGCCGGGGCGTAAGATTCTCGACAAGTTGCAGACCTGGGGTATGGACACCCGATCTGTGGTGGCCCTCGATGAGTGCGCCACCGGTATCGTCAACATATCGCTGGAGGGGGCTGAACCCGCTTACACGATTGAGCCGGACCGTGCCTACGACCACATTCCCGGTACGGCAATCGAGCGCCTTGCACCGGCCAGCGTCTGTCTTCTTTATCAGGGCACCCTGGCGCTCCGGAATGAGGAAAGCCGACGCACGCTGACAGAGTGGCGCTCACGCTATACCGGTCCGGTATTCATGGATCTTAATCTGCGGGCCCCCTGGTGGGAGCCAGGCATGACACTCGAATGGCTGACCGGTATTCACACCCTGAAACTCAACCTCAATGAACTGTGGCAGCTTTTCGGAGACAGTGGTCTGGATCATACCGGCGACTGGCGGCAACTCGCGATTGCGGTGAGACAGCACTACAATCTGGTCAACATCCTTGTCACGCGCGGTGCCGAAGGTGCCAGTGCCCTGGACAGCGAGGCAACCTGGCATGACATCAGCGCCCCGTCGCTGGCTCAGCCGGCCGTCGATGCGGTCGGTGCTGGCGATGCCTTCTCGGCCATTTCTGTACTTGGCCTGAATCGCGGCTGGGACTGGCCGACTATTCTGGAGAGGGCGCAGCAATTCGCCAGCTTTATCGTAACCCAGCGGGGAGCAGTCTGTTCCGACCCGGCCACCTACCGGGATTTCAAGGCGCTCTGGGCACTGAATCCCCCGGAATGATCAGGAGTCATTGATGTACGAACCCGTATCCCATACGGCACTCAACCAGATACTCGACGAACTCAAACCTGAGATCCGGAAGAACGAGCTGCGTTTTTTTTACAGTCGGCTTGGCGCAAATTTTTACGTCATTCACTCCCTGTTTCACAGACTTTATGGTGCCCGCCCTGACTTTGACCGTCAATTACGCAATCTGGTGGAAGTCATGGCGCGCAACTATATCCAGCGATCGGATGAGCTCAAGATCAAGGACCGTGAACGTGAAGCCGACCACAACTGGTTTCTGCAACCCAACTGGGTTGGCATGGCCCTTTACGCCGATGGCTTTTCAGACAATCTTGCGGGGATGCAGAAGCACATCAATTACTTTTCCGAACTCGGCGTGAACTTTGTGCACATTCTGCCGATCCTGAAATGCCCGGCCGGCAAGAGTGACGGCGGCTATGCTGTCAGCGACTACCGGGAAGTGGATTCCCGTGTCGGCTCTAACCAGGATCTTCAGGCAGTTATTCAGGCGCTGCATCAGCGTGACTCCCTGATTGTGCTTGACATCGTGGTCAATCACACCTCAGAAGAACATGACTGGGCCCGTCGCGCCGCTTCCGGTGATCCGCATTACCAGGACTACTATTACATGTTCGAAAACCGGGATATCCCGGATATGTTCGAACAGTCCATGCCGGAAGTGTTCCCGGAAACCGATCCTGGTAATTTCACCTGGAATGAGGACGCACGGAAATGGGTCATGACGGTATTCCATAAATACCAGTGGGACCTGAATTACACCAATCCGGCGGTTTTCATCGAGATGCTGGACATCATGTTTTTCTGGGCCAATCAAGGGGTCGATGTGCTGCGCCTGGATGCCGTGGCCTTTCTGTGGAAAAAAATCGGCACCATCTGTCAGAATGAACGCGAGGCACACCTGGTACTACAGCTGTTTAAAGACTGCTGTCAGGTGGTCGCGCCCGGCCTGCTGTTCATCGCTGAAGCCATCGTAGCCCCCATCGAACTGATCAAATACTTTGGTGAAGATGCGGTCGAGGCCAAGGAGTGCGAAATTGCCTATAACGCGACCTTCATGGCCTTGCTCTGGGACGCAGTGGCGACCAAGAACACCCAACTCCTGAAGCAAGGGCTGAAGAGCCTGCCGGGCAAACTGGAACGCGCGACGTGGCTGAACTATCTGCGTTGTCACGACGACATTGGTTTCGGTTTTGACAATCAGGATATTTCAGCCGTGGGCTACAACCCCAGGGATCACCGACGCTTTCTGGTCGACTATTTCACCGGTGAGTTCGAAAACTCGCTGGCCTGCGGCAAGCCTTTCGCCCG
>JAUIAZ010000324.1 GCA_030427465.1 Gammaproteobacteria bacterium
ATCATTGCGCCCTTTGAGGATCACGCTGTTGATTTTCAGGCGGCTGAAGCCGGCATCTGTTGCGGCTTCAATACCCCGCAAAACCTGATCCAGATCGCCGGTTCGCGTCAGTTCCCGGAATTTCTCCGGCTTAAGACTATCCAGACTGATGTTCAGTCGCTTTAAACCCGCCTGCTTGAGTGGCCCGGCCAGCTGTGATAACTGCGAGCCGTTGGTCGTCATGACCAGTTCATCCAGCCCCGGAATCGCGGCCAGGCGTTCACACAGGTTCACGATCCCTTTGCGTACCAGGGGTTCTCCTCCGGTCAGCCGAATGCGCCTGACGCCAAGTGCCACAAAGCCACGCGCCACCTGTTCGATTTCTTCCAGACTGAGAATGTGCTTGCGGGGAACGAAAACCATGTCTTCCGCCATGCAATAGACACAACGGAAGTCGCAACGGTCAGTTACGGATATTCGTACATAATCCACAGATCGACCGAAGCGGTCTATCAGTGATGAGCCCATACTCACTCCTCGGGCGTAGCCAGCCAGGTCCCGCTGCGACCACCCCGCTTTTCCAGTAATCTGACCCGGGAAATTTCCATCCCTTTGTCGACAGCCTTACACATATCATACAAGGTCAGGGCGGCCACGGAAGCCGCTGTCAGCGCTTCCATCTCAACGCCGGTCTTGGCGTCCAGCTTGCACAAAGCGCGAATACGCACCGAAGCGCCATCGTGTCCCGGCTCCAGATCAACCCGCACCTTGCTCAGATTGAGACTGTGACAAAGGGGGATAAGTTCCGCCGTTCGCTTCGCCGCCTGGATACCTGCCACCCGACATACGGCGAATACGTCCCCTTTCTTGTGACGCCCTTCCACTATCATGGCCAGGGTCTCGGGAAGCATCCTGACGACCGCTTCGGCCACCGCCACCCGCTCAGTGACCTGTTTGCTACTGACGTCGACCATCGCGGCTTCACCACGCTCGTTCAGATGAGTCAGACCACTCTGCTCCGGTTCATCGGAAGTGGGGGCGATGTCGCTGGCTTTCAAGTGGGCCACAATGGCTTCGTTGGCATCAGGGAAGTCTTCAGCACGCATATCAACAGGGCGAAGCCAGTATAGCGGCTGACCTTCCCGTCCTTCTGGCTCGCCTTCAAAGTGGCGCACTTGCCGAATGTCGAGGAAAACATGTTTTTCTGCATAGTCAAAAGAAAGGGCCATCCAGGTTCCGCTGATATCAGCAGGCGCGACGCGGATTCCCAGTTCTTCCTCAAGCTCCCGGGCCAGGGCAGCCTCAGTGTTCTCGCCGGATTCGATCTTGCCCCCGGGAAACTCCAACCGCCCCCCCATATGCTGGTTCGCAGCGCGGCGTGAAACCAGAATTTCACCAGCGGCATTTCGGATGATGGCAACCGCCACCGCAATCCGGGTATCTGCGGTCATCAGGTTCGGTATTCCGCGTTGATACGGACATAGTCATGCGAGAGGTCGGTAGTCCAGACACGCTCGTTGGCACCCCCCCGGTCCAGCACAATCCGGATGCGGATCTCTTCCCGGTTCATCACCGTCTGCCCCTGTTCTTCGGTATAACTCTCCGCCCTGGCGCCCTGTTCGGCGATACAGACCTCGTCCAGGTACAGGGTAACTTTCTCGACATCCAGACCATCAACACCGGCACGCCCGATGGCAGCGAGCAGCCGTCCCCAGTTAGGGTCGCTGGCAAAGAAAGCCGTTTTCACCAGCGGGGAATGGGCCACAGTATATGCAACATCCAGTGCTTCCTGCTGGCTGGCCGCCTGCTCCACAGAGATTTCAATAAACTTGGTGGCACCTTCACCGTCCCGCACAATGAGCGTCGCCAGCCGCACAAACAACTCATTAAGGGCGGCCTGCAGCACTGCCAGATCTTCCGGGTTGTCTTCACTGACCCGGCTACCGACTCCGGTGGCTACCAGCATACAGGCGTCATTGGTTGAGGTATCCCCATCCACTGTGATGCGGTTGAACGATTGTCCAACGGCTTCACGCAGAAGCCGGTCCAGAAGCGCCTGGGGAAGCTCGGCATCCATTGCCACGAAACCCAGCATGGTCGCCATATCCGGGCGGATCATACCTGCGCCCTTACTGATACCCGAAAGGTTAACGACGGCCCCTGAGGGCAGACTGACCTGGCGGGACGCCCCCTTCGGACACATATCCGTGGTCATGATGGCATTGGCCGCAGGCGCCCAGCCGCGCTCGGAGAGTTGCTCCAGCGCCTGTGGCAAAGCATCACAGATCTTTTCATCCGGCAGCAGTTCGCCGATCACCCCGGTTGAAAACGGCAACACCTGCGTGGGCTCTACCCCCGTCAGTTCTGCCAATGCCTCACAGGTATGGCGACAAGCTGCCAGCCCCCTGGTACCAGTACCTGCATTGGCATTACCGGTATTGATCAGCAGATAACGCGGGGCCGCTTTCCCCAGATGTTCCCTCGCTACCGTAACGGGTGCCGCACAAAAGGCATTGCGGGTAAAGACACCAGCAACCCGTGAGCCGCTGGCCAGTTCAAAAATGGTAAGATCCTGACGACCAGGCTTCTTGATACCAGCACTGGCAGTGCCGATACGCAAACCGGCGACCGTTTCAAATGGGGGTAGCGATGTATCTCCGACCGGCACGCTGCGTTACTCCACCTTACCGTGACACTGTTTGTATTTCTTGCCCGAACCACAGGGGCAAGGGTCGTTACGTCCAACCTTTTTACCACTGCGTTTGAACGGTTCCGGCGTGCCCGCTGCTTCTGCGCCCGGTGCCCCTTCTGCACCAGCACCGCCATCAGCGCCGGCTGCCGGCCCTTCTTCCGGGTGCATGGCCTGGGCCCCCGCCAGCTCACGCTGCAAGGCTTCCTGGCGCTTTCTTTCCAGCGCCTCGACTTCGTCCCGCTCCTGCACACGCACGTGGCAGATCACCCGGATCACATCACTCTTGATACTCTCGAGCATGCTCTGGAACAGGGCAAAGGCCTCACGCTTGTATTCCTGCTTGGGGTTTTTCTGGGCGTAGCCACGCAGGTGAATCCCCATCCTCAGCAGGTCCATACTGGCCAGATGCTCTTTCCACAGGGTGTCGAGCACTTGCAAAAATACCTGCTTTTCAAAGTTCCGCATTCCCTCGACACCGACCACCGACTCTTTCTCGCGGTAGACCGACTCAATCTCTGTCAGGATTTTCTCGCGCAGGGACTCTTCGTGAAGCTTCTTGTCCTCTTCCAGCCAGCGACGCAGGGGTAGACTGACGGCACATTCGCTTTCCAGCTGAGCCTCCAGCCCCGGAACGTCCCACTGCTCTTCCAGGCTCTGAGGCGGAATGAACTGGCTGATCAGATCATTGACGACATCCTTGCGGATGGCCGCAATCATGTCTGAAATATCGTTGGATGACATGACTTCGTTGCGCTGCTCGTAAACCACGCGACGCTGGTCATTGGCCACATCATCGTATTCCAGCAGGTTCTTACGGATGTCAAAGTTGCGCCCTTCCACTTTCCGCTGGGCTTTCTCAATCGCATTACTCACCATGCGGTGCTCAATCGCCTCACCCTTCTGCATGCCCAAAGCCTGCATGATGTTCTTCACCCGGTCAGAAGCGAAGATGCGCATGAGATTGTCTTCAAGGGACAGATAGAAGCGTGTGGACCCAGGGTCACCCTGGCGCCCGGAACGGCCTCGCAACTGGTTATCGATCCGTCGGGATTCATGCCGCTCAGAACCGATTACATGCAAGCCACCGGCTGCAAGAACGGCCTCATGGCGTTTTTCCCACTCCGATTTGATCTCTGCGATCTGCGCTTCTGTCGGGTTCTCCAGCATGCCGATCTCGGCTTCCCAGTTACCACCGAGTACGATATCCGTTCCCCGGCCCGCCATGTTGGTGGCGATGGTGACGGCACCGGGACGGCCAGCCTGTGCGATGACATGGGCTTCCCGCTCATGCTGCTTGGCGTTAAGCACGTTGTGCTCAATTTTTTCCTTGCGCAGCAAGCCTGCCAGTACCTCGGAGGCCTCGATGCTCGCAGTACCCACCAGAATCGGGCGGCCTTCCTGTACGGTATCGCGGATATCATCAATGATGGCCTGGAACTTTTCACCCACGGTGAGGTAGATCAG
>JAUIAZ010000325.1 GCA_030427465.1 Gammaproteobacteria bacterium
CAGTACCAGGCTCAGGAGTCGCTGACCCGGGTTGCCTCCCAGCATGGTATCAAACTCACTTTGTTCCATGGTCGGGGCGGCACCGTCGGGCGGGGTGGTGGCCCCGCCAACCGCGCCATCCTCAGTCAGCCTCCGGGCTCCGTCAATGGCCGCTTCCGTATTACTGAGCAGGGCGAGATGATCCGTTTCAAGTTCGGACAGCCGCGGGTAGCCGAGCAGAGCTTTCATGTCTACCTGGGCGCTGTGCTTCAGGCCACTCTGACCCCACCACCGGAGCCTCACAAGGAATGGCGGGAGATGATGGACCAGCTTTCGGGCAATGCTGTGAACGCATACAGAGCCGTCGTGCGTGAGCGCAGTGGCTTCGTGGAATACTTCCGCACAGCCACACCGGAGCAGGAACTCGGCAAACTGGCTCTGGGCAGTCGCCCTGCACGTCGCAAGTCTGGCGGTGGGGTTGAAAGTCTGCGGGCGATTCCCTGGATATTTGCCTGGACCCAGATGCGCCTCATGCTGCCCGCCTGGCTGGGTAGTGATCATGCGCTGCAAAGTGCAGTGGAGAGCGACCAGAAAGCCATGCTCCGCGAGATGCTGGCGCAATGGCCATTCTTTGAAACCCACATTGATATGCTGGAGATGGTGCTTTCCAAGGTGGAACCTGAAATTGCCAGTTACTATGAAGAGCGTCTGGTTCAGCCGGAATTGCACCCTCTGGGCGAAGAAATCCGTCAGCGCGCGCGTGACATGGTGGTCCTGCTGAATGATATCAAGCAGCAGGATGAGTTGCTGCGCGACAACCCGGTTTTTCAGCACTCCCTGAAAGTGCGAAATCCTTATACTGACCCGCTGCATTATCTTCAGGTGGAACTGCTGGCGCGTGATCGCAGTGATGCTGAAGTTAACAAGGAAACGGTGGAACGCGCCCTGAAGATAACAATGGCCGGTGTCGCCGCCGGTATGCGCAACACAGGGTAACCAGCGGGCTACAGGGTTACCTGTCGTCACAAAAGCCGTGCAGGACTTTACGCACGCTTGTGAACCCCGGCACAAATCAGCGAGGCATCTCACTTATGATGTGATGAAGCGTTGTTTTTGGAGGGGTGTATGGCAGTCGCTACCAGAGTCATGCGTTACTTGCAGGGGGCCGGTGTGGTCATCAGCCCTCTGTTGCACCGGCGTGCCGGCAGCTTCTGTCAGGCCTTGCGCTATTGTGAGCGTGCAACGGAAGATGCAGCGGTAGCCGAGCTCCTGGTGGATGCCCGGGGAGCCTTGTTGTCGGTCGTGCCCTTCGGCATGACCACCGATCTGGAGCAACTGGGCAGGCAGCTCGGAAGACAGATGCAACGCGCTTTACCCGGGAATCTGGGTGGTGTGTTTCATGACTGCGAGCCGGGTTCGCTGCCGCCGGTCGCGGCGGCCTATGATCTTCCCCAGGTGGTTCACCCCCAGTTGTTGTCACGAGACTCACTGGTCGTGCAGAGTGGTTGTCACACCACCTTGCTGGAACTGGATCCTGCGGGGATCCGCCACCTGCTGGGGCGCGGCCGGATTCTGGATGTGGCAGTCAGTGCGCCTGACAATGCGCAGCAGGACGAACCCGAAGCGCTCAGTGATGAAGAGTTTCGCTCGCGTCTGTCACGCCTCTACCGCCTTCCCGAAATGCCGGCGCTGGCGCGTGAGCTTCTGTGTCTGAATGCCAGTACCCTGGGTATTGAAGAGCTGAGTTATCTGATCCGGCAGGCCCCGTCGCTAACGGCAGATATTCTGCTCGAAGCCGAAATGGAGAGCGAGTCGGGTATGCCGGTGCCGTCTGTTGAAGTGGCTATCGGTCAAGTGTTGGGTCTGAGCCGGGCGCGTGCCCTCGCGGTTGCCAGAAGCCTGTTGGGCTCATTTGATATGCCGTCCAGGGGCTGTCTCGGCGACAGCGCCTTCTGGGAAAGCGCCAGGCGCAGCGCGGCATTGGGCCAGGCGCTTGCCGAAGAACTGCGCGCCCCTCTGGTTGAGCCGGAGATGGTTTATCTTGCGGGTTTGCTGCAGCACACCGGCTGGTATGTTCTGTCCAGAATCATGCGGCCCGAGTACACGGTGCTGGCGCGTCGGGCGGACATCCAGAAGCTGGCCATACCCCGGGATCTCAAGCGCCTGAGCGTGGTTTCCCTGGGTTGTCGCATTGGGGACCCAGCCCGTCTCGGGGCCGCCCAGATCCATAACTGGGGGTTACCTGATGCGATCCGGCAGACTGCGAGATATCTGCAGGATGCCGACTATCAGGGCGCTTTCTCGAGCCACGTGGCACTGCTGCGTCTTTCCAATCAACTGTGCGAATCCCTGAATGGGCAGGGCGAAGGGTTTCCCCGCGATGCCGATCTCTGTGTGCCCGGCCTGAGCCGTGCCAGGGTGCAGGCTGTACTGCACCGTGAGTTCGGCTGGGACAGCGATGCGGACGCCGCCATCAGCGCCTGAAAGACGCAGGGCTTACGCTGGCACACGGAAGTCCGTATAATTGCGGCTCGAATTTTAAAGCTCAATGAAGGAGAAAGGCATGAGAGTGATCCTGTTGGGTGCGCCAGGCGCCGGCAAAGGGACACAGGCACAGGTGATTACCCGCGAGTTTGGTATCCCTCAGATCTCAACCGGAGACATGCTGCGTGCCGCGGTCAAGGATGGCACACCACTCGGCCTTCAGGTCAAGGAAATCATGGCCTCAGGTGGTCTGGTTTCAGATGACATCATTATTGCGCTGGTCAAGGAGCGGATCACCGCAGCTGACTGCGCCAAAGGGTTCCTGTTTGACGGTTTCCCGCGCACCATTCCCCAGGCAGAAGCCATGAAAGAAGCAGGTGTGGATATTGACTATGTGGTCGAGATCGCTGTGGATGATGAAGAAATTGTCAGCCGTCTGAGCGGTCGCCGCGTACATCCCGGGTCCGGTCGTGTCTACCACATCAGTTACAATCCACCGAAAGTGGAAGGCAAGGATGACGAGACCGGTGAAGACCTGATCCAGCGCGAAGATGACCAGGAAGATACGGTTCGCAACCGCCTGAAAGTCTATCATGACCAGACTGCGCCTCTGGTGGGTTACTACAAGGCCTGGGCAGAGAAAGACGCCGACCGCGCACCCGCTTACGTGCGGGTTGAAGGCGTCGGTTCCATGTCAGATATCAGTGATGCCATCCTGAAGGCACTGCGCTGAACCATTCCCCGGCTTCAGGGTCGCTTATTTCATGATTCTGGCGATTGATACGTCCACTGACGCCTGTAGTGTCGCCTGTGGTTCGGCCAGCGAGTGTCAGGAGATGTTCGAGCTGGCTCCCAGGGGACACGCCCAGCGCCTGCTGCCCATGGTGCAGCAAGTTCTGGGGCAGGCAGCTACTGGCCTGAAGGCGCTGGATGCTCTGGCGTTCACCGCTGGCCCTGGCTCCTTCACAGGGCTCAGGGTGGCTGCAGGAGTGGTTCAGGGGCTTGCTTTTGCCAGCGGAAAACCGGTGATTCCGGTTTCAACCCTGGCATCGCTGGCCCTTGCCTATGTCCGGGAATCTGCTCTGGATGCCATCAATGTGCTTTCCTTGCTGGATGCTCGCATGAACGAAATCTATATGGGCGCCTATCGCATTGAAGAAGGGCGGGTGACCGCACTGACTGAGGATCAGCTGTTGCCACCCGGTCAGGTGGTACCCCGGGTGCCCAGCGCCGAAGGCGGCTGGCATGTGGTGGGTTCGGGCCTGGTTTATCGTGAGCATTTCTCACGAGAGTGGCTGCAGCAGCATGTCGTCCGCGAGGCTCCGGCAGTGTATCCGACCGCAGCTGCCGCCCTGCAGCTGGCCTGGCAGTCCGGCCTGGAGACGGCGATGGCAGCCGAGCAGGCCTTGCCCGTTTATCTGCGCGATGAAGTGGCCTGGAAGAAAGCGACTCCGGTCGCAGGGATTGGCGGACTATGACCTGGCTCGAAGTAGTGGTTCTGGCCATTGTGCAGGGACTGACGGAGTTTTTGCCGATCTCCAGTTCCGCGCATCTGATTCTGCCAGCTCAGGTACTGGGCTGGGAAGATCAAGGCCTGGCCTTCGATGTGGCAGTGCATGTCGGGACCTTGTCTGCAGTGCTCA
>JAUIAZ010000326.1 GCA_030427465.1 Gammaproteobacteria bacterium
TTCTCAGGGTTCGCAAGGCGGAAACGCCGTATGGCCAGTTCCAGGGCCTGGTCCCAGGACCAGATTTCAAATTTCTGGCTGTCTGGCGCTTTGTAAAGCGGGCAACCCAGCCTGCCCAGGTGTTCCAGTTCCCGCGGCGTCAATTGCTTGAGGGCGGGAATATCGTGCTGGAAAATATCAGCCGGTATGGGGGGCTGGATATCGGTGGACTGAGCCTGAATGCTCTTGTTGCAGACGGAAGGAAACTCACCTTTCTCATTGGTCATTCCACCCATCTGACCGCCCATTCCCAGGCCACAGGCTTTGCAGGTGTTGCGTGCTTTGAGGGCCTTGGCAGAATTGCGCAACCCGATGCGTTTGACGGTGCTGAGGGTGTACAGCACCTTTTTGCCACCGCCGCCGATGACTTCCGACATATTTCGCTCCGACAGGATACAGGCTCTGTTTAAGAGTAGACCCATGATGGGCGGCTGCAGGCATTTTCACCATAAGTCAGATGACGTAGTGGCCAGCTATGGGTATCTTGAGCAGGATGACGGGATACCACCCAAACAGCACACCTGAATGGGTTCATCCGGAACCGGTGGCGAAATTTACTCGGGCGTTTTTCAGGAAAGGAGCAGACAAGATGAGTGTAATCAAAGACCGCGTTGTGATTATCACCGGGGCCAGCAGTGGTATCGGGGAAGCCAGTGCCGTGGCCCTGGCTGAGAAGGGCGCGAGACTGGTATTGGGTGCAAGGCGCCTGAATCGCCTGAACCAGATCGCCGGTCAACTGCGGGAAAAGGGCGTCGAAATTCGTGTCAGCCAAACGGATGTGACCCAGCAGTCTGAGGTTCAGGCGCTGGCTGATCTGGCCTTGGCCGAGTTCGGACGAATTGATGCAATCATCAACAATGCTGGCCTCATGCCGCTGTCTTTCATGTCTCAGACCAAGGTCTCTGAATGGGAGCAGATGATTGATGTAAATATCAAAGGTGTGCTGTATGGCATTGCTGCCGTGATTGGTCAGATGAAAAAACAGCAGTCGGGTCACATTATCAATGTCGCATCGATTGCCGGCCTGACGGTCTTCCCGACCGGGGGCGTTTACTGCGCCACCAAGCATGCGGTTCGAGCGCTTTCTGAAGGGCTGAGACAGGAAGAGCCGCAGATTCGTACCACCATCATTTCACCGGGCTCGGTCAAAACCGAGCTTCCCGACAGCATTTCCGATGACCGCATCGGTGCGGCTACCAGGATGGCCTATGAGCAGGCCATTGGTGCCGAAAGTATTGCCCAGGCCATCGTGTGGGCGATGGAGCAGCCCGAACAGGTAGATGTCAATGAAATAGTCATCCGCCCGCTCACGCAAAGGCAATAGAGCACCGCTTGAAGCGGGCAACACCAATACGAAGGGGGCAGGAAAAGCCTTGCGGGATCTGGGCCGGTCAGCCTGATGCGAAGGAAAAATGGCGCGCTCGGAGAGATTCGAACTCCCGACCAACTGGTTCGAAGCCAGTTGCTCTATCCAGCTGAGCTACGAGCGCGTCGAGGAGTCGCAAGATTACCCGAACTGTCATAATTTGCAAGCCCCTTTTGGAGGCGCCGGTGCCCACCCAGGTGAACGCCGGGGCCTCAGTTTTCTGTCTCAGCCGCTGAAATGCTGATCAGGACCTTTGGGAACCACACCGGTTGGATTGATGGTCTTGTGGCTGCCGTAATAATGCTGTTTGATGGCGGACATATTGACTGTCTCCGCGATGCCCGGAATCTGGTACAGCCGCTTCACATAACGGAACAGGGCCGGGTATTCACTGATTTTGCGCAGGTTGCATTTGAAGTGTCCGTGATACACGGCGTCAAAGCGAACCAGGGTAGTAAACAGTCGCCAGTCGGCTTCTGTCAGGCTTGCACCAACCAGCCAGTCACTCACGGACAGGTGCGCTTCCAGGGCCTCAAGCTCATTGAACAGCGCATCGTAGGCTTCCTCGTAAGCGGACTGTTCCGTCGCAAACCCGGCTTTGTATACGCCATTGTTCACGTGGTTGTAGATTCGATCGTTCCAGTGATCAATGTCACCTCTGAGGTTTTCGGGATAGAAATCCTGAGTGTCACCAGTGATTTCATTGAAGGCCGTGTTGAGCTGGCGGATGATTTCTGCTGATTCGTTGTTGACGATCTGCCCGGTTTTTTTGTCCCACAGAACCGGCACAGTGACTCGCCCTTCGTAATCCGGCGCTGCCTGCAGATACACCTGATACAGGTATCTTTTATCGGTGAGAGGATCTCCACCCTCGCCAAACTCCCAACCGTTCTCCAGCATCAGTGGCTCGACGACAGAAACCGTTAGGTGATCTTCCAGTTGCTTCAGTTTGCGGAAAATCAGCGTGCGGTGAGCCCAGGGGCAGGCCAGGGCGACAAACAGATGATAGCGGCCCGATTCGGCTACAAACTCCGAATCAGCACCTGCCTGTGAGGGCGCAACCAGGCGGTTCCTGAAACGACTTTCCTGTCGTTTGAAATGCCCTTTGGTTTCTTCCGTGTCGTACCACTGATCCACCCATTGTCCGTTCTGTATCAAGCCCATGGTTTGCTCCTGCTCAGATATTTTTCTGTCGTTCGAGGTTCTTGCATTACGGTTTTCAGGCGGCGCTCGATGACAGATTGGCGATCTGCTCATGGGCCTTGGCGATGGCGGCTGGCTGATCGGCACTGGTTCTGTCTGCCGCAACCACTTCCACGTCCTGAATGCCGATGAAATTCATGATGCGTGTCAGGTAGGGCACCAGGAAATCCGCCTCACTACCGACCGGAGCTCCGCCGGTGGCGACCACGAGGTAAGCCTTGCGGATAGCTGACAGACCCTCCGGGCCGTTCTCTGTGTAGCGGAAGGTCTCCCCTACTCGACAGATCAGATCAATCCAGGCCTTGAGTACGGCTGGGACAGAAAAGTTATACATGGGTGAACTGATGATCAGTACATCGGCCGCTTTGAGCTCATTCAGGAACTCGTCTGAGCGGGTCAGTAACTGTTTCTGTTCAGCTGTGCGGTCAGCAGGCTGGGTGTAGTAGGCACCCACATGGTTGGCGGTAAGCAGTTCTACCTGATTATCTGATAAGTCGCGTTGGATGACTTGGCTGATCTGTCCATTGTCCTCAAGCTGTCTGATCAGTCGGTCCGCCAATTGACGGCTGATAGAAGTGGTATCGGTCTGGACACTGGCGCTGACGTGAAGGGCGGTCTGGTTCATGGGGCTATTCTCCTGCTTGTAGGCAATGTTTCAGTTGCTTGCAGTTTAACCGCCTTCTGAAAGATGAATAAGGCATCAAACCTGTCTATTATTGTCAAAAAATTTGAACAATAGGTGCGGAGGGTGAATGAGCGCTTCCCTTGATCTGGACTCCCTGCGAGTGCTGGTAAGCATACAGCGCCGGGGGAGCTTCGCTGCGGCCGCCGAAGAGCTGGGGCGCGTGCCTTCGGCGCTGAGTTATGTGGTGCAGAGTCTGGAGGAAAAACTCGGTGTTACCCTGTTCGTGCGACAGGGGCGCAAGTCCGTTCTGACTCCGGCCGGTCGATACCTGGTGGAGCACAGTGAAAGTCTTCTGTCCCAGGCCGAATTGTTGGCCGACCGCACGCGTCAACTGGCCAGAGGCTGGGAGCCACGGCTTCGTATCGCGATTGATTCCATGTTCAATGCACCGGAAACTTTCAGCGTCATTCAACAGTTCATGCAGGCTCATCCGGGAATAGAGCTGGATATCCGGGAAGAGGTTCTCAACGGGGGCTGGGAGGCTCTGCAGGATGATGAGGTAGATTTGCTACTCGGGGCCAGCGGACCGGTTCCGCGCAATCAGGGCATTCATGCGCGCGTAGTTGCCATACTTGATCTGGTGTTCTGCGTGTCGCCTGATCATCCTCTGGGAAAACGGCGAAAGCCTGTCTCAGAAGAGGAGCTGGCCCGGGAGCGGATGGTGGTTGTCCATGACAGCGTCCGTTCCGGTATTGCCTGGAGTAAAGGCATTCTGCCTGGCACGGAAAAGCTGTTTGTGCCTACGGTGGACTGCAAAATACGCGCTCAGCTGGCCGGGCTGGGCTGCGGATACCTGC